>JBBUJK010000045.1:0-14431 GCA_038054875.1 Patescibacteria group bacterium | reverse complement strand
ACCAGGAAAACGCGCCAGTGTCTCGGCAATGACATCAAAGCGCACGCCGAGTGAAAGGCCCACTGCTGTGGCGCACAGCGCATTGGCAACGTTGAAGCGGCCGGGCACGCGCAGCGTAATTTCACCGAGCACTTTGCCATGGCCTTCCGTATGCCGGACGCGGAAACGCTGACGGCCGGCCTGCACCACCAGATCCTCGGCCACGAGTGAAGCGTTGCCGTTAAAACCGTAGGTCACGGGCGGCGCGGCCGGGTGCAGATCGTTGCGCGACACCGGATCGTCCCCGTTCAGGATGACGATGCCGGAGTCCGGGACATGCTCAATAAACTGCTGGAATGCCTTGGTGATCTCGTCGATGCCGCTATAGAAGTCGAAATGATCTACTTCGATGTTCGTCACCGCGGCGAGATACGGCGCATATTGCAGGAACTTGGCACGGTATTCGTCGGCTTCAAGCACTAGCCACTCGGAGGCACCGACGCGGACATTGCCCATGGGCAGCGAAGGTACTTTGCAACCGACGATGATGGTGGGGTCAACACCCGCCGCTTCCAAAATAAGACCGACCATGGCCGTGGTGGTACTTTTGCCGTTCGTACCCGCGATCGCCACGGTTTTCATGCCGGCAGTGAGGATGCCGAGGAATTCGCCGCCGGAGCGTTCTGGCACGCCGCGCGTGCGAGCCGCTTCGCGGTCCTGGTTCTCCGTCGGCACTGCTTCCGAGTAAATCAACAAATCTGCCATGCGCGGCACGCCGGTCTGGGCATACGGCACAGCCACCGGAATTCCCAGGGCAATCAATTCGTGCGTGACATCAGAATGCGCGGCGTCAGAACCTGTGACAACAACGCCTTTTGCCTTGAGGTACTTGGCGATGGCGGACATGCCGATGCCGCCGATACCAACGCAATGCACTCGTTTGAGCGAGCCAAGATCCATATCTCTGACATTCTACCGGGAATCGGACGTAAAAAAAAGGCGGCGACGACCTGGTCGTCACCGCGTAGGGGCATGCCTTGCGCCTGCCCCGCCGATTTGGGCGACCGCAAGGGTCGCGCCCATGGCCAGGATCAACTCCACGTCCTTCTGCTTCTCTGCAGTCTCCATCCGAACCTTCCTTTCTGAGACGAGGCGAACCTAGGTGCATGGACGTGGTCCGTCAAGCGCGGTACAGTAGCTCGCGATTCGCTATGTCCTTCCTTTTCGACGCCGATCCGGACATCGCCAACGAGATCGAGGCAGAAGTCGTGCGCCAGCGCGACGGGTTGGAGCTGATTGCGTCCGAGAACATCGTCTCTCGGGCGGTGCTTGAGGCCGTCGGCTCCCCGCTCACCAACAAGTACAGCGAGGGTTACCCCGGCAAGCGCTACTACGGCGGCAACGAACGGATCGACGCTATCGAAACGACCGCCATCGAGCGCGCCAAAAAGCTGTTCGGCGCCGAACACGCCAATGTCCAATCGCATGCCGGCTCCCAGGCAAACCTCGCCGCGTACATGGCGCTCGTCAAACCCGGTGACACGGTCCTGGCCATGAACCTGGCACACGGCGGCCACCTCACCCACGGCTCGCCCGTGAACTTCTCCGGACAGCTCTACCGCGTCGTCCCCTACGGCGTATCCAAGGACACCGAACGTATTAACATGGACGAAGTGCGCGAAATCGCCGTGCGCGAAAAGCCGAAAATGATCATCGCCGGTTTTTCGGCCTACCCGCGCCACCTGGACTTCGCCCGCTTCCGCGCCATCGCCGAAGAAGTCGGCGCGTACCTGCTCGTCGACATGGCGCACTTCGCCGGACTCGTCGCCGCCAAGCTCCATCCCGACCCCGTCCCCTACGCCGACGTTGTCACCACGACGACGCACAAAACGCTTCGCGGTCCGCGCGGCGCCATGATCCTCTGCAAAACGGACGACCGGTTTGCCGGCAATCGCGCCGACAACAAGACCAAGGTGAAAACGCTGGCCCAGCGCATCGACTCGGCCGTCTTCCCGGGAACCCAGGGCGGCCCGCTTGATCATGTCGTGGCGGCCAAGGCCGTGGCCTTCAAGGAAGCGATGCGCCCGGAGTTCGTCACCTACCAGAAGCAAGTGCTCAAAAATGCCGCCGTCCTCGCCGAAGCGCTCACCGGAGAAGGCCTGCGCATCGTGACCGGCGGCACCGACAACCATCTGGTGCTTGTCGACGTCACGCCGCTCGGCATCGGCGGCAAAATTGCCGAAGAGGCCCTGGAGCGCGTCGGCATCTCCGCCAACAAAAACATGATCCCGTTCGACCTCCGTAAACCAACTGACCCGTCCGGGCTCCGTCTCGGCACGCCGGCCGTAACAACGCGCGGCTGCGACGAAAAAGACATGGTTGTGCTCGGCAAACTTATCGCTGAAACACTGCGCGCACCGGAAGACGCCACGGTCATCGAACGCGTGCGCGGCTCGATCCGCGATATGGCCGCTGCGCGTCCGATCTACCCGGGATATTCAGTCCTCTAAGCACTGTCATTCCGAGGAGCCGCGCGACGAGGAATCCCCGATCTCCGGATCGGAGATCTCTCACTGCCGTTCGAGATGACAACTGGTTTACATGCAAATACTTGACGGCAAAAAAATCGCCGCGGATATCCGCAGCCGGGTCAAGGCGGACATTGTTGCGCTCGGAAGCTCTCCCGGACTTGGCGTCGTACTGGTCGGCACGGATCCGGCCAGCCAGACCTATGTGCGGCTCAAGGAGAAGGCCTGCGCCGAGGTCGGAATCCGCTTCGAACGCGCACTCCTCCCCGCCGCCGCCAGCCAGGACGACGTGCTCGCCGCGGTCCGCGCCTACAACGAACGCCCGGACATCGACGCCGTCCTTGTCCAACTTCCCCTGCCCGCCGGCATGGATGAAAACGCCGTTATCGCCGCGATGGATCCGGCCAAGGACGTCGACGGTTTTCATCCCAAAAACATCAAACGCTTTTTAACGGGCGAACCGGCCGTCACGCCGGTCATCGTGAACGCACTGCTCCAACTCATCGACGCAAGCGGCATACCGCTCCCTGGTGCTCAAGTTACCGTCCTCGCAAATTCCACGATTTTCGCTGAACCGCTGCGTATGGCGCTTGAGTCGCGCGGCACGCAGGTGAAAACCTATCTGAAAAAAGAGCTCACAAATACCGCGCCGGCCGTGGCCGCGGCAGACGTGGTCATCGTTGCCGTCGGCACACCGAAATACGTGCGTGCCACGGACTGCAAAGATGGCGCCGTGATCATCGATGTGGGAACGAACTGGCTACCGGACGGCAGCTACGTCGGTGACGTCGACGCTGCCGGCGCGGAAGACAAGCCGGGCTGGCTCACGCCCGTTCCTGGCGGCGTCGGCCCGGTGACCGTGGCCGCGCTCGTGGAAAACGTCGTCGCACTCAGCCGCGCGCGACGCTGAGGACGATGTGCGTGGCCTCGACCAGAAAGGCCGCACCGAACGCCAGAATGACCAGGAAGGCCGCGAACGGCGGCACGCGCATGATGCCGGCGGCACCCACCCCGAGTTTCCGCCGCGCCGCGAGGTAGGAGGCGGCGATCAGCATACCGCCTAGGCCGCCGACGATGCCGCCCGTGAATCCGATCACCTGGATGAAACTCCGGGCGCCGACCAAAAACAGCAGGAGCGGCGGTATCAACGTCAACGCCCAGGCCCATGGCTTGGGCAGTTTGTAATCCAGCAAGAAGACGTCACGCAGGTAGATGGTCAGAGGCAAAAACGAGGTCAGGATGCCGAGGAGGCCGAATACGGCGCCGACCGAGGCGATCCCCGGCCCGACGACCGCAGCCAAGCCGGTCAGGCTCTCTTCCGTGGTCCGGAGACCGCTCCCCCCCGCGACCACCAAACCGAAAGCCACGGTGATCCCCATGGCGATGAGCGTGCCGCGCACGACGGCCCGTGTCGCCGCGCGGTGGTCGGGTTTGAGGAGCTCGAACACGGTCGGCACGGCCGCGGCGCCACCAAGCGCGTACAGGGCGACGCCGTAGACCGCGAAGATCCCGCGCGGTGCGAGCCAGGTGAAATGCTCCGGACGCACGGAGGGCAGGATAAAGGCCAAGAGCACCAGCACGGCCAGGATGAGGAGGAAGGTGAAGATGGTTTCCACGTTTGCCATGAACGCCCGACCCCGCAGCACGATAGCTGTGAAGAACGCGAAAAAGACGAGCGACAGCCAGAACGGATCAACGGCCGTGGCGACCGGCGCGAGCAGGGTGGCGCCGAAGCGCCCCGCGGCGATGGTGTACGCGAGCAGCGTGCCGTACGTGGTGAGCACGGCTGTGACGAAGGCCAATCGCCGCGCCCAGGGGCCGAGATACGTCCCGATCATCTTCACGTCGCGCATCCGTTCCTTGGATGCCGCCAGCGTCTGCAGGAACATGACGTGCAAGAGCGTGAGCACGACGCCGGCCAGACAGGTGATCACCACGCCCCACCACACCCCGCCGTGCACATAGACGTACGGCACGCCAAAAAGGCCCACGCCGACGATATAGCCGAGCATGGTTCCGGTCGCGATCAGCGCGGGCGGGATCCTCCTGTGCATGACCTGTGCATTGTACCAAAAACCGGCCATCGGCGGGCCCTCGACACGACCGGTGCGGTTCCCTAAGATTGGCCTACTATGGCTGGCCCCAAGGAGTACATCCCGCCGCACAACATCGAGGCCGAGCAATCCCTGCTCGGATCGCTCCTGATTGACCGTGATGCCATCATCAAAGTCGGCGATTTGGTGCAGGCCGAGGACTTCTACATTGACGCCAATCGCCGCGTGTTTGAGGCCATGTTTGAGCTGTTCCGCAAGCGCCAGCCCATTGACTTGCTTTCCCTGGCCAACCGACTTGAGGAGCGCCAGGAGCTCGAGGGCGTTGGCGGCCGCGCCGCGCTGGCAGAACTGGCCAACGCCGTGCCCACAGCATCAAACGTCGTCCACTACGCCACCATCGTCCAGAAAAAGGCCACGCTGCGCCGGCTGATCCGTGCCTCGCAGGACATCACTGGACTCGGTTTTGACGAATCAGAAGAAGTGGAAGTGTTGCTCGACAAGGCCGAACAAAAGCTGTTCAACGTCTCCCAAAAATACCTGAAGCAGTCGTTCGTGCCGATCGCGAGCGTTCTTGAGGAGGCATTCGAACGCATCGACGAACTGCACCGCGACAAGGGCAAACTGCGCGGCGTGCCCTGCGGATTCAAAGATCTCGACAACCTGCTGGCCGGTCTGCAGCGTTCGGACCTGGTCATTCTCGCAGCGCGTCCATCGGTCGGGAAAACTTCGCTGGCGCTCGACATCGCCCGGCATGTGGCGGTGCGCGGCAAAACCGCGGTCGGCATCTTCTCGCTCGAAATGAGCAAGGAACAGCTGGTGGATCGACTGCTCTGCGCCGAAGCTGGCGTTGACCTGTGGCGGATGCGCACCGGCAAACTCACCGATAACGACCAGCATTCCGACTTCTCGCGCATCGGCGGCGCCATGGGCGTATTGTCCGAATCCCCCATCTTCATCGACGACCAGCCGAACGCGAACATCATGGAAATCCGCACCAAAGCGCGGCGCCTCCAGATGGAACACGGCCTGGGCATGATCGTGCTCGACTACTTGCAGCTCATGGAATCGCACGGCGGCAGTAAGGGAGACAACCGCGTCCAGGAAATCGCCGAGATTTCCCGTGGTCTCAAAGGCATTGCCCGCGAACTCAACATTCCGGTGATCGCCCTGTCCCAGCTGTCCCGCGCCGCGGAACTGTCGAAGCCGGCCATTCCCCGCCTCGCCCACCTGCGTGAATCCGGATCCATCGAACAGGACGCCGACGTGGTACTCTTCATCTACCGCAAAGCCGCTGACCCGAACTACCGCCGCGACGAGCTGGCGCCGGAGGAGCGGCACATCGCCGAAGTCCATGTCGCCAAACACCGCAACGGCCCCACCGGCATGATTAAGCTGTACTTCGACGAAGAACGTGCCTCGTTCAAGAGCCTGGACACCCGCACGATGGCGCTCCCGCCGCTTCCGCCGGCCGCGACCGGACTCATGAGCGCGCCAAAATCGATCGCGCCGCCACGACCGCCAACAACGCCATTCTAGTCATGGGCAGGATAACCCCGCCCCTACGATCAACATATGTTTTCCAAGCTCAAACAATTCAAGCAAGCCAAGGAACTTCACAGCAAGTTGTCCGGTGAGCGCACTGAAGGCAGCGGCGGGTGGGGCAAAGTCAAAATGACGATGAACGGCGCCATGGAGGTGATCTCCGTTTCTGTTGATCCGGAACTGCTCACCCCCGTGTCCAAAGAAAAACTCGAAGCAGCCATCAAAGAAGCCGGTACCAACGCCGTGCGCAGCGCCCTCCAGATCATGGCCAAAAAAGCCCAGGAGATGGGCGGCATCGCACCGCAACAGTAAACAATGCGTCCGTCGTTTCCTCCCGCGATTGAGAACCTTTTGCAGTCGCTGCGACGGCTGCCCGGCGTTGGGCAGAGAACCGCCCTGCGCTACGCTTTTGCGTTGCTGCGCGCGCCGAGCCACGAGCGGGCTGATTTTGCTGATGCGCTGACAACGCTCAACCGCACGCGCCTGGTCTGCTCAACCTGTTTCCACCTGGCCGGCAAAGATCCCTGCACCTACTGCACGGATACGGAACGCACCGCCCGCACTCTCTGCGTCGTTGCCGAACCGCAAGACCTTCTGGCCATCGAATCCACCGGCGCCTACAAAGGCCGCTACCACGTCTTGGGCGGCGTCATCCGCCCACTCGACGGCCTGCGTCCGGAAGACTTGACCGTCAATCAGCTCGAGGAGCGCATCCGCAAAGAAAAACCAGAAGAAGTGATTTTGGCGCTCGACCCGGACATGGACGGCGAAACCACGCTCCTGTATTTGCGCAAACGCCTGGCCGCGCTCCCCGTCCGCCTGACGCGGCTCGCTCGCGGCTTGCCGGTCGGCGGCGACCTCGAGTACGCCGACGAGACAACGCTTTCCGATGCGCTCACTGGACGAAGAGAGGCATAACACAAAACCGGCCCCGTGAAGGACCGGCTTTTGTTTATGAGATCTTTTCGATGTTGACGATGCTCTCCGGCTGACGGTGGCCGACGCGCCGCTGGTAGCGGGACTTCGGCTTGTATTTCACGACGGAGACTTTGTCGCCGACGCCGTGGGAGACGACGCGTGCCGTTACCCGGGCGCCATTCACATATGGCTGGCCGATCTGGACGGCCTTGCCCTCGCTGTCCGCGACGAGCAGCACGTCCATATCAAGCACATCACCCTCTTTCATGGTGACTTTTTCGATACGGAGGGTCTGTCCCTCAACAACTTTGTATTGTTTGCCGCCGGTGCGGACGATGGCAAAAGAGGACATAGGTTCAAATCAGGATCGCTGCAATGATACAAGACCGCCGGCTGGCGGTCAAGGGGGCAATCTGTGGCCAAGCTGTGCGCAATTTCAGGCCAATCCCGTGTGCTTTTCGAGACGATCGACGCGAACCTCGATCCGGTCGGACCGGGCGTGCTGGGACAACCGTTCCTGGTCCAGACGCTCAAGCATGCCCGTGTGATGATCGAGCGTTGTGATGACATAGTCTTTGAAAGCCGGAAACTCTTCCACAATTGGCAGCATGCGCCCGACCTTTTCGTCGAGACGTATCACATATGTAATCAGAAAATCAAACTTTTCATCAGCTTTCACAAATCTCTCGTCGATTTTCTCGAATCTCCTGTCAATTTTCTTAAACTCCTCGTCCATGCTCACGAACTTCTGTCGCAGCTCGGTATCTTTCATACACAGATACGATACGTCGCGACACCGTCCTCCACAACAATGTTTCCTTGTCAAGACCCCTTGACCTCGACCGAATCCCCAATTTTCAGTCCGTGTTCAACGGCGAATCCGGCGGGAAGTTCAATAACCGTGTCCGATTCCAAGCGTGGCAGGTAGATTTGGAGTGATTCGTCCGGGGTGGCGGACGGCTGTACGTTCGGCGCGATGTCCACGATCTTGCCGTTGCGTGCCCAGACAATGTCGATGGCGAATTTCATGTCCTTCATCCAGATGGCGTGCTTGGCAGGGTTCTTGAACAGAAAGGCCATGCCGGTGCCGTCCGGCAGACTTTCGCGTTTCGAGAGACCACGGCGCTGGGTCGGAATGCTACTGGCGATGTCGACCTGCACGACGACGTCTCCCAGCCGAGCTTCCCCTTTTCCAAGACGTTCTTGCGAAATACGCAGCCCGACGAAAGATAACGTGAAGACCACGGCCGCGATGATCAGGAGATAGCGCATATCAGTGTTTGTGTCGAACGCTGCGGTAGAACGATGCAGCCACGGAAATCATCAACACCACGAGCACCACGAACGCAACGGCTTTGGTACGCGTCTGGGCGAATAAGCCGACGAGGCCGAAAACAAGGGCGATGGCATAGAGCGAAAGAACAGTCGTCGGCACGGACATACCCGCATCCACCAACCGGAAATGCAGATGGCTGCGGTCGCCGCGCGTCGGCGGCAGGCGGTGGGCGACGCGCTGGAGAATGACACCGATCAAATCAAGAAGCGGAATGCCAAGCACGAGCAGCGTCGTTGCGACTTTGCTTCCGGAGATGACAGCCAGGATGCCGATAACAAATCCGGCAAAAAGCGAACCGCCTTCGCCAAGAAACACGCGTGCAGGAGACCAGTTCCATGGCAGGAACCCCAGAAACGCGCCGGCAATGACCATAGCCAGAATGGCAGTCGCTGTTTGTCCGACTTCCGGACGCAGTGCCACGAAAAACATCACGATGGCCGCAATGCCGGTGAGTCCCGTCACCAGTCCGTCGAGCCCGTCCAGGAACTTCGTGGTGTACATGAGCACCAACAGCCATAGAACGGTCAATGGATCTGCGGGCCAGAGAAAACTACCGAACGGTAGAGCGATGCGCGCCGCCTCGAAACTCAGAATACCGTCGCCGAATGGGCTGCGGACGTAGGGAATGTGGATGCCGCAGGCCACGGCCGTGAGTGCGGCCGCGAGCGGAAACAAGAACTGCACCGCCGGCTTCAGATTGAAGCGGTCATCGAGATAGCCGCCGATCATGAGAATCGCGCCACCCAACAGCAAGCCGATGATCGCACGTGTCGGAATGGCCGGGTTGAAAATCGAGCCGTCAAAGACACCCTTCTCAATAAGCACCAGCAGGACGACGACGAGCGGCACGAAGATGGCCAGGCCGCCGAGAAGCGGAACATCCCTGCCGTGCTTCTTGCGTTCCCCCGCCGGATGATCAACAGCGCCGGTACGTCGGGCAAGTGCCGCAACGCCAGGCGTCAACAGCAGCGCGCCAAGGAACGCAAATGCCGAACCTGCCAGCAAAAAAGTACCGAACGTTGCGTCCATATCAAACCGGTAGCGCCTTGTTCACGGTGATCTGCCCGCCCGGACCAAACACCACGGTATCGCGGCGGCTGATCTTGTTTCCGAGCAAAAATTCAGCGAGCGCGTCTTGGACCCGTTCCTGAATAACGCGCCGGAGCGGTCGGGCGCCGAAGACCGGATCAAAACCAGCAGCAGCCAATTCAACAACCGCTTCTTCCGAGACTTGCAGGGTGATCCCCTTCTCCGACAGTTGCTTGGCGACGCCGATCAGCATGCGCCGCGCCACTTCGCGGATTTCGTCTTCGGTGAGCGGACGGAACAGGATGATGCCGTCGAAACGATTCAGGAATTCGGGACGGAACTGCGCGCGCAGCTCCTTGTCCATGAGTCCTTGACGCATGTCCTCAAGCGTCTGGCCTTGCCGGATACCATCCTGAATATATTGTGAGCCGGCGTTCGAGGTTGCAACCAAAACAACGTTCGTGAAATCCACGGTGCGCCCGACCGCGTCGGTCAGCCGTCCATCATCCATCACCTGCAGAAACGCATTGAGCACTTCGGGGCTGGCTTTTTCAAGCTCGTCCAACAGAAGGAGCGCGAATGGACGCGTGCGCACGGCTTCGGTCAACAACCCGCCCTGGCCGGATCCTGGAACGCCGACCAGACGGTACATCGCCTGTGCATCCTGGTATTCGGACATGTCGAGTCGAACCATGGCACCCTCGCTGCCGAAGTACGTTTCAGCGATGGTCTTGGCGAGTTCGGTTTTTCCGACGCCGGTCGGCCCCAAAAACAGGAAGTTGGCGATCGGCCGGTTGACGCTACGGAGTTCTGCGCGGGCGCGGCGGATGGCTCGGGCAACGGCACTCACGGCTTCATCCTGACCGACCATGCGTCGGTGCATCTCCTCTTCGAGGTTGAGCAGCTTCGCGCCCTCATCCTGCGTCACGGCCATGACCGGCACCTTTGCCTTTTCGGAGACGAGCACGGCCACGTCGTCGCCGGTCACCACGGTTTTCTCGCCGCGGGCGGTGCGTGCGGCATGCGCGACTTCTTTGAGAATTTCAATGGCTTTTTCCGGCAAAGCGCGCTCATGCAGATACCGCTCGGAGAGCAGCACCGCTTTTTCCACGGCGTCGTAGGAGAAATAGACTTTGTTCTGATATTCGATGGCGCCGGCCTTGGCTTCCAGGATGCGGATGGCGGCGTTTGCGTCCGGTTCATCGACCGGCACGCGCTCGAATGTTTGACCGACTGCGGAACGCTGCACGGCAGCGACGTCGTCCTCCAGCGTGGTCGTGGCAATGGCGAGGAGACCGTACTTCTCCAAACCGTCGGCAACGACATCGGATAAGTCAATGCTCCGTCCCCCGCCGGCGGAAATACCGATCAGTCCATGGATGTTGTGGATGGCGAGGACGACATTGCCGGCGCGGCGCGCTTCGGAAAAAACGTTCTCCAAACGCTCGGCCGCTTCGGACGGCGTGGCACCGGCGACGATCTTCGGCACGGACAACGCAATCAGCCGCTTGTCGGACAAAATATGCGGCACATCCTCTTCCACCATGCGCTGGGCAATGCCGAACAAGAGCGCTTCTTTGCCGGTGCCATGCGGTCCAACGAGCAGCACCGAGCGGCCGCCGCCTTCAAGCACGCGGAAGACGCGCGTGACCAAATCGTCGCGCTCCACGAACGGCGGCAGATAGCCCGCGAGCGCGAACGACGTCAGATCGTCGGAAAGACGGTCAAGATAGGGCGTTGCTAAAGATGTCATGGCGCGGTTCACCGGCCCCTTGGGACGGAAGCTGGCGCGCTTGCGACCGGTATGCCAGCGTTCGCGCAATTCCGTTGTGACCCGGATCCAAGCCACGACGTTTTCCACTTTTTCCGGCGGACAGGCAAGATCAAGAAAAATCTCCTGAACGATCCCGGCTGGGCGCACCATGGCGAGCAAAAGTTCGGTCGGACGAACGCGGCTCTGCCGGGCACGCGACGCTTCCAGGTAGGAATCAAAAAGTGCGCGGACCGCTTCCGGAGAAAAACGCAACGGACCATCGGCGCCGGCCTCTCCGCCGAGTGCACGTTCGATGCGTTCCTTCATGGACGCACCGCTAATGCTCAGACGCGCCATGAGCAGCCCGATGGAAGACGTCGAAACAAGTCCGCCAAGCAGATGGATGGGCGCGACACGGCCATGACCGAACTTTGCGGCAAGCTCGTACGCGGCTTCCACGGCCTGCATGGACTCTGCCGTGTAGGTCCGTGCCACGTCATCCTTCTTCGCAGCTGCAGCGCGTTCCACTTCTGTCCATTCCACTTCCTGCGGCGCGGTTGCCTCGTCTTCGCCATACTTCTGGCGATGGACAAAACCGAACGCTTCGGATTCGCGAATAATGCGATAGCCCAAATACGCGTCTGTCCAAAGTGAGATCAGAAAAACAATGGTCGGCCAGCTGCCAGAGGCAATCCAGAAGTCGGCCGTGAGTATGCGGGCTTGTTGAAACAGCACGCCCCAGCCGAACCAGGCAGCCGCAGCGACGCCACAGACGAGCAGTACGAAATTCACCGCACCGCGAACCGTACGTTCCGCGCGGCGTTCTACGATGCTCAAACGGTCGATTGATGTTCGCCACACCAGGTAGCGATCGCCGACTTTGAGCGCAGCGCGGGAAAGTTCTGTAGAGAGCATATCAACGCGGCGGCGCAGCGAGCGCGGCAAACTGGAACACCAGAAGCGCCGCGACCGCCGGCGGGAAGACCACCCACAGCACCGCAGCCACGGCAATCAGCACGAGCGTGGCCAGATACCAGAGACCACGGCCGATGATCTGGCCGAGACGCATGAAAAAACTGATGACGCGGCCCCAGGCATCGGACTGCCCGAACATCGGCACAAACAGGTTTTTGAGCCAGACACCCAATCCAATGGCGTGCCACTGAGCGCGGGCCTGCATGCCGAGCCAACCCAGGAAATTCACGAAACCCGCGGTGTACCACCAGACCGGGAACGCCAAGGCGTCACCGACCAGGTCGAGGGCGACGAAGCGCACGGCGGCGACGGCGGCGTTCTGAGCCATACGCCGGTATTTTAGCGCGACTGAAGATAAAAAAGAAGACGGCGGTCAGATACCGCCGTTTGTGATCCCCTCCCGAATTTTTCGCATCAACTCCTGGTAAAAATACACGTTGTGGATCGTCGTCAACCGCTGGGCCAACGGTTCATCCACAGAAAAGAGATGCCGGATGTAAGCGCGGCTGTGATGAGTGCAGGTAAAGCAACCGCACGTCGCATCAATGGGCGCGGCATCGGTCACGTGTTTCTCGTTCGTGATATGCAGCAACTCGTAGAAATCCGACGATGTCCCGAGCAGCGCCGCGTCCTTCCAGACATACAGCGTTCCATGGCGAGCGTTCCTAGTCGGCAGGACGCAGTCGAACATGTCGCAGCCACGCTTCACGTATTCAACGATCTCGTGCGGCTGACCTGCACCCATCCAGTAGCGCGGTTTGTCCTGTGGCAGGATGTTGTTCACGAGTTCCGTCAGCGCATAACTCTCGGCGCGCGGCTCCCCTACGGAGAGGCCGCCATGGGCGTAGCCGTCAAAGCCGATCTTGATGAGTTCTTCAGCCGAGCGATGACGCAAGTTTGGAAAGATCGAACCCTGGACGATCCCGAACATCTTGCGCGAATCTTTTTTGTTCGCGTCCCACCACATGCGCTGACGCTTTGCCCAACCGAGCGTTCGCTCCAATGCGGCTGCGGCCTGTTGTTCCGTCACGGGAAAATCAACCAAGTCGTCCAGGATCATGGCAATATCGGAACCGATGGCTTGCTGTACTTCTTGCGACTTTTCCGGCGTCAGCAGATGCGTGCTGCCGTCGATGTGCGAACGGAAGACGACGCCGTCGTCCGAAACTTTCCGCATCGAGGCGAGCGACAATACTTGATAGCCACCGGAGTCGGTGAGGATCGGCTTTTGCCAACCCATGAAGGCGTGCAAACCTCCCATGGCAGTGAGCGTCTCCACCCCCGGTCGCAGCATGAGGTGGTAGGTATTCGAAAGGATGATCTCCGCACCAGCCGCGTTCAGATCCGGCACATCAATCGTTTTGACCGCGCCTTTAGTGGCAATCGTCATGAAGCACGGCGTTTCCACAACACCGTGGCCGAGCGTCAGCGTGCCAGTACGCGCCGCGCTGTTCTTCGATGTGGTACCGACCGCGAACATGAGGCGTATATACCAGAGTCGACGATGCGCTACAATACCCGCATATGCTCTTCCGCGACCGAACCGACGCGGCACAAAAGCTTTTGGCCGAATTGCAGCGGCAACAGATCGCCGCCGATGTGGTGTTGGCGTTGCCGCGTGGCGGCGTCGTGCTCGGCAAGCTCATCGCCGACGGTCTTGGCGTGCCGCTCGACCTGGTGATCCCGCGCAAAATCGGCGCGCAGGGCGACCCCGAGTACGCCATCGGCGCCATCACGGAGAACGGCATCGCCGTCTGGAACGAGGCGGAGAAAGAACGGGCCGGTCCGATCTGGCTCAAAAAAATCATGGCCGAAGAGACCGCCGAGGCGAGGCGCCGGCGTGCGAAGTATCTCCCGGGCGGCAAACGCGTGCCGGTGACGGGCAAGCGCGTGCTCGTCGTGGACGACGGCATCGCCACCGGACTCACCATGCGCGCCGCCGTGACCGAGCTGCGCGCCGAGGGCGCAGCACACATCACGGTTGCCGTCCCCGTCGCGCCGCAGGACGGCGTGGATCTGGTCCTCCGCAACGCAGACCACGTGGTGGTCCTGCATGCGCCCCCGTTCTTCGGCGCCCTTGGCGCGTTCTACACCACCTTCGATCAAGTGAGTGACGACGAAGTGATCCGCCTTTTGCGCGCGTAATATGACCATCTTCCTTTCCCCGTCCGCCGCCCATCTGCGTTCCACGCTCGTCCGCGCCGGATATCACCTCGGCCGATACCGGATCGTCCGCTATCCCGACGGCGAATGGACGGTCCGCCTCAATGGCCCCGTCCGCGGCGACGCGCTCGTCGTGGGCAACATCACGCCGTCG
>JBBUJK010000044.1:0-14516 GCA_038054875.1 Patescibacteria group bacterium | reverse complement strand
TATTGCGGAGCGCGCCCGTGCGGAATTGGCGCAGACACGCGCGGTGCCCGTGCCTTTTCCTGAAGCAGTCATCAAGGAGTTCGTCGGCGGCCTGCCATTTACGCTCACGGACGGCCAACGTCGCGCCGCCTGGGATGTGCTCAAAGACATGGCCGGGGAGCGCCCGATGCATCGGTTATTGAACGGCGACGTCGGTTCGGGAAAAACGGCCGTTGCAGCAATTGCCGCCCGTGCCGTTGCCGCGTCCGGGGGACAGGCGGCCATACTCGTCCCGACAGAAGTGCTCGCCGAGCAACATGCACGCACATTTTCCGGGTGGTTTGCTGAGAGTGGCGTGACCGTGGCGGTACTGACCAATGGAACGCAGCGTCTCCGGACGGCAGGCGTTGATGCGACGCTTCCAAAAACTGCCCGGGCGGCCCAGGAGGCGGTCCGCGCTGCAGTCGCCTCCGGAGTCGCGCATGTGGTGATCGGTACGCAGGCGCTGCTTGAAGACGCCGTGGCTTTTCGTGATTTGCGTCTGGCCGTTGTCGACGAGCAGCATCGGTTCGGTGTCCGACAACGGCAGGCATTGCATCGCAAGCGCACCGACGGCGCTCTTCCACACCTGCTGTCCTTGACCGCCACGCCGATCCCGCGCACGTTGTCTCTGGCCGTGTTTGGCGATTTGGAGGTTTCGGTGATCCCGTCGCGTCCCGCCGGACGTGCTGTGGTCGTGACAGAGATCGTCGGCGGGGGAGCGGCACGCGCCGACGAGGCCGTTGTCGCCACCGTCCAGGCGGGGGAGCAAGCCTTTGTGGTGTGTCCGGCCATTGACGAGCGTCCGGAAAGTACGCGTGAGGCGGTGGTCGCCGAGCATCGCCGCCTGCAGAAGCTCCTGCCGGACGCGCATGTCGCCCTGATGCATGGGAAACTCAAGCCCGCCCAGAAGCGGGAGATCATGGAACGATTCGCGTCCGGCGCGCCGGGTATTCTCGTGTCCACGACCGTCATCGAAGTCGGCATCGACCTGCCACGGGCCACCCTGATGGTCATCCGCTCCGCCGATCGCTTTGGGTTGGCCCAGCTCCACCAGCTGCGCGGCCGGGTCGGACGCGGCACATTGCCCGGGCGTTGCTTGCTGCTCACCGAATCCGAGGCGCCTGCTGCAGCGGCTCGACTGGGCGCGCTTGTTGCTTCGGCGGACGGTTTCGCCCTTGCCGAGGAGGATTTGCGCCTGCGCGGGCCGGGCGACCTGCTGGGGACCATGCAATCCGGCATGCAGGCGGCCTGGCAACCGGCCTTGTTGGACCCGCAAAAGATCGCCGTGCTTCAGGAGGAATGCCGGAATCTTCTTGCACAAGACCCCGATCTGGACGCCCATCCGGCGCTCGCAGCCGTGTTTTCCCGTTTTGAGCGGACTATCCACCGCGAATAGCCTTGACGGTGGCCGTTTTTTCTTATAAGCTCTTGGCCTCCTTGTCGGTTCCGCCGTCAGGAGAGAAGGAGAGTTCGTGAAGGAACTGATGAATCCGATCGTCTGCGCACAATGCGCCGGCGTGGTACGCGGAGACCCGGACGAGCCGATGGTTCTCCTGCTGCATCCGGAGCGCGGTCTGATCTGGGGCAGCCACGATGGCAGCTGTGTCCGTGACTTCTTCGCACAGCAGCGGAAACGGCTCACGCCGATGCTCGAGAAGATGCAGGAGTACGACGCTGCGACCTGGATCAAGCTCCAGACCCGCATCGGGTCCGCTGCCTGGTACGATCCGGCGACGGTCAATCCGCATCGCTTCGTGTGTGCGGTGCAGGATGCGCTCCAGGCACTCGGGAACACCAAGATGGGAGCTGTCTGCGACGTCACGGGCGTGAGCAAAGAAGAGTTCTTCGTCTGGTACGAGGATCTGGCTGACGTGCTGCGCGCGTTCAACATGACGTCGCCGACGCCGGTGAATGATCCTGCCGGACCGCAGCTGCGGCTCATCTCAAGCCAGCCGCCACCGAGTTAGTTCGCGGATTCCACATCCGCAGCGCGCTGCACTCGCAGCGCTTCTTTTTTTACCTGTAAAAATGCGAGTGCCGCGCGGATGTCGGCGACCTCGCGGACGTTCGGCGCTTTTGATGCGCCAGGACCGATGATGAGCTGCGTGCCGAGCCGTCGGGCATCGGTGATGCGCGTCTGAGCGTCGGGTGCCGCACGTACTTCTCCGGTCAGCCCCAGTTCCCCGAATACGGCGCTTTTTGCCGGAAGGGGCGCACCGGAGAGCGCCGAGGCAACGGCTAGAGCGACAGCCAGGTCGGCAGCGGGCTCGTCGAGCGTGATACCTCCGGCAACGCTGACGTAGACGTCGTGGTTGGCGAGGGACACACCACCGCGGCGCTCCAGCACCGCGAGGAGGACGTTCAGGCGATTGGTATCAAAACCGGTCGCCCGACGCACCGGGTAGCCAAACGACGTTTTATTGGTCAGCGCCTGAACTTCTACAAGCAGCGTTCGGCTGCCTTCGCGGATGATGGCAATGGCCGTGCCTGGAAGGGGAACAGTGCGCTCGGAAAAAAGCGCAGCCTGCGCTTCGGAGGCGTCGGTCAATCCATTCTCGGTCATTTCCAAAAGGCCGACTTCACGGTTCGATCCGAAGCGGTTTTTCGTGGCGCGGAGGATGCGGACGGGGCGGGTCTCATCGCCTTCCAGCGACAGAACGACGTCCACGAGATGCTCAAGCGCTTTGGGACCGGCCACGCCGCCGTCCTTGGTCACCTGGCCGGTGATGACGGTGGTGATGCCGTCCTTTTTTGCAACGCCGGCCAAGATTGCGATGGCTGCCCGCATTTCGCCGATGCCGCCCGGTTCGGATCCGGACGAGGCGGCGCGCAGCGACTGCACGGAGTCGACGATAAGAAGAGCAGGTCGTTGCGCCCGTGCTGTTGCTGCGACCGCATCCGCATCCGTGTCTACGGAAAAGGACAGATGTTCTCCAATGCAATGCAGTCGGCGCATGCGCAGAGCGATTTGCTCCGGCGATTCTTCGCCGCAGACGTAGAGCACCAGGCCTGCCATGCGCTCGGCAAGCGAAAGCACCAGCGTTGATTTGCCGACGCCGGGTTCGCCTGCAAGCAGGATGAGGGAACCCGGGACAAGTCCGCCGCCGAGCACGCGATCGATCTCCGCGGAGCCGGTCGTGATGCGTGCAGGAATCGCGTCGCGCACGTCGGCGGCGCGGACGGTCTTGGCCGGGGCGACGACAGGTCCTTGCGGGGCGGGGGAGGCGCCGCTTTCGATTTCAACGACCGTCCCCCAGCGGCCGCAGTCAAAACAACGCCCGGTCCACTTGGGGAACTGTGCGTCGCAGTTGGAACAGCGATACAGAGGGCCGACCTTCATGCCCTGAGCCTACCACCTAATACACGCTGACGTGAATATGATCAAAATGGCCGCACATGGTGCGTGCTCCGATTGTTGCGTTGAAACGACCTTCGTTCATGAGCCACGGTCCGGTGGCCGTGCCCGTGCGCTCACCCTCGCCAGGTGGGGGGCAACTGGTTCCGTTGCGACTCAAATTGTAGCGGCCGAAGACGTCTTTGATCCGTACCAACCCTGGGCGGGCGATGGTTTCAATGATGTATCGTTGCATGGATTCGTTGTTGGCCAGGTCGATGCCACGACCATCCCAGTGGTTCGACTCTCCGGTGTGTCCGCCGGAACGGACGCTTTCTTTGCATTCCTCGCAGCGAGCAATGCCTTCCGTCGTATCCATTCGGCCAGATGCACAGCGGGTGTGGTCGCCGACGAGCGTTGCCACACTGATGTTACCAGTGATCGCGCCGCTCAGCTTGGCTTCGCCAAGCAGTACGAGGAACTTGCAGGTATTCGGCGAGAGTTGGATTGGAGCGCCTGCCGGCTCATCGCAACATGGACCTTCATCGCTGCGGTCGTTACTACCGACGTAACACCAAATGCAGACTCGACGATTGATGACACCTGCAGCGAGGCCGGCGCGGTCGTTGGTAGGCCTGACGCTGATGGTGCCGTCGGTCACCAGTTCAGCCAACCGCGTGCAGTCGGCGCTCGTCGCCGTTGTGGTTCCACCTGCGGGCGGCGTGTAGGTTGATGGGTCGATGTCCGCTTCCGAGGCTTCCATACTTGTTTCACGTCGTATCAGGTCCACTCGAATGCTTCGGAAATTTACGAGTTCCGGATTGATCAGGAAGAGGATGGTGTAGCTGCCGAAGGCGATCAAGAGTCCCATGACCGCGCGGATGATTATTTCTTTGGCAGAGCCGATCGAGGAGGCATTCCCGGCTGCCGTCACCCAACGGAGTCCGCCGATCACGATCATGACCATGGCCAAGGTCACGATGATGCCAAGGGAGAAACGGTAGAGAGCGACAATGTATTCGGCAACGAAGGGAACATCGACGTACCGATTTCCGCCCTCGCCTTGCACCTGAAGTGTCGAGAAAGAGGTGAGCGTCGGGATGGGTAACTCAAGCGTTGGGACGGCAGGCGTAAAGGGGAGCGCCACGTTCGTGTTCGTCTCCTCCGTAGGCACAGGGCTCGCTGGGGCATCCGCCTCGTTTAGGGCGCCGATGGCCGCCGGAGGAGCGCATGCCGATGCGCTCGCGCAGGAAGTATCATGGCGGATGGCGCAGTACCACCCATCACGTTCGCCGAGTTCAAAACATTTGGCCTGGGCTCGGTCACGTGCCGCGATGTCATCCTCGGATCGTTCCTGTGAATCTCCGCAAATGCTGATTTCTAAGCCCGTCCGGCCGCAGAGGCAGCAGGACGTCACGGCGTTGGCGGGTGCAATCCACAAAAAAAGCACCCCGATAAGTACGGGGACCGCACAGAGTCGGAGTGTCCTCATAGATGTGCAGTGTATCACGGCTCAACGGGCCGCCGCGAGCGCGTTCAATATTTCGTCCGCGGAGACGGCGCCGGAGAAGCGGCGGTCCCCGACAAAGAGATATGGCACGCCGTCGACGCCGAGCGCGAAGGCCTCATCCACTGTGCGGTCTATGTATGGTTTCATGGCACCGGAGGCGATGCAGGCAAGAAGCGCATCGGCATCCACGCCTGCCTCGTCCGCGAGCGGTCCGTAGAGCGCGACGTCGGCTGGCGGTCCGGAGCGCATGAGGATGTCGTGCATGTCGAAGTAGCGTCCCTGGCGACCGGCGCACAGTGCTGCCTCTGCGGCAGTTTGAGCGAATGGATGCTGATTACGGATGGGCAAGTTCTTCCAAACAACGCGCACATCCGGCTGGGCAGCCATGACCGCCGTGAGCTCCGGCTCGAGCGCCTGGCAGTAGGAGCACTGGTAGTCGCCGAAGACAACGATGATCGGACCGTTCCCACCGCGAGCCGGGTCCACAATGGTGACTTCCGGCGCGGTGCGGACGACTGCCGGGAGGTTCACATTACCGTTCACGCGGCCGCGGGAGCTGTCTTCGAGGACGAGCGTACCGAAGATGACGAGGAGCAGCGCCGACAAGGCGAAGAGAAACAGGACAGGAAGCGGCGGGCGCTGCATAGCGCTACGGCGCCAGTCGAATCTGGCGCAGCATGTTGCTGCCGGATTCGACGAAGGTCAAAGTTTTGCCGTCCTTGGAGAGGATCAGGTTTTTCATGGTGGAGTTCGAATCCGGTCGGGCAACGAGTTTGCGCGCACCGATCGAGACATCAACGCTGTAGAGGTCGTCCGGCACGGTGTCAGAAAGCCGCCTCTCAAGGCCCACGCCGCGCTCGAGCGTGCGCGGCACGGCACAAAAGACCGTGGTGCCGCTGCCGAAGGCGCATTTATCCGCCCAGGTGTTCAGATTCAATTTCCGGCGGCCGGCACCGATGCTTTCTCCGTAACCGTCGACGATCCAGAGCATTGGTCGATAGTCGTCGGTGGGGGAGACCGCGCTGTAGAGGAGGCGTTTTCCGTCCGGCGTCCATTTTGAATTGAAGTTGATTCCCTCAACAACAAGTCCTTTAAAGTTCTCTTTGTTCTGGCCGATAGGGATGATTTCTTGGCGGCCGAAACCTTGTGCATCGCCGGTACGGGAGAGCGCGATGACCTGGCTGGTTGGTGAGACGGACACGATGACCTTGGCTTCGTTATTGCCGAGCTCCTGCACCGGACGGGCACTTGAGCCGTCGGCATTCGAGACCACGAGCCAACGGTTCGAGGGGTCGATACCCAGACTCTTGCTGACGAGCTTGGAGGAGTCGCTCGTAAATTCGAATTCTTCCCAGTGGCGGGGGAGCGTGACCTGCCGCTGACTGTCGAAGTCGAACATCACGTTCGAACCGTCCGGGAATTCGAGTACGGCCTTATCCTCGGTTGGCGCCCAGGCCACGGTTTCGACGTCGGCGAAGCGCTTGTCTGTTAAAGCGGTTTTCTGTCCGGTCTCCGGATCAATACGGTAGAACTTGCCCGCGTCGCGGTCGTAGTAGCGCACGCCGGTGCCGTCGGGGCTGAGCGATGTGGCGGATACGGACACCGGCGCGAGCGAGGGTGCCACGGTGAGCCCGCCGTTCGCGATCGGCGCGGCGCGTTCTGCCGGAGCAATGCCGCCTGTCGGCGCATTCACGGTCGGCACAAAGCCGCCGGTACCGGCCGGCGCAAGACCGCCGCCAGCCGGGGCGTTCGCGTTCGTGATGACCGCGCTCGGGGGAGCGCTCGGGGGACGGAAAAAGAAAAACCAAATCGCAAAGCCGACGCCCACCGTGAAGGCGAGGAAGGCGATGATGGGAAGGATCCTCCTCAGCATAGAAAAGCGTTAGATCGTGACCCCGAGCGCGCTGCCGATATATGTGCAGACGTCCGGAAAACTCGTGCAAAAGCCGAACACCAGGCCGCCGGCCGCCGCAAGGATGAGAAGCGGGACGGCAAACAGGATAAGGAAGTTTACCATGATGCTGAGTATCAGCAGAACGTCGACCACGATGCCGAGGAAAATCTGCCAGATAGCCAACTTCTTCACCTCGAACAACGAGCCGCCGAACGAGGTCTGGGAAGGGCCTGCCTCCGTGCGCGGCGTTTGCGTGCGCGAGCTTGATCCGCCCCCGAAATCGCCACCGCCGAAGGAGCCGACGCTCTTGCCGCCCGCGCCGGCCGCTGATTTTCCCGCGGTTTTTCCGACGGTTTTTGCACCGGCACTGGCCAGTTCCATGCATTTGTCGAGGACATACGACAGCGGACCACCTGCTTCAGGAATGGCACCCAGGTTTCCGCTCAGAAACCGGACGTGATAGTTGGCCAAAAGCGCGAGGGGAACGATGATCGTTTCGATCTCGACGACCGCGGTGATGAGGTCTGTGATTTCACCGACTGTATCCGTGATCTCGCCGACGATATTTTTCTCTGCACCTCCGCCGCCTTTACCGCGTCCGGCGGTGCGCTGGTTAGCCAAAAGCATGCGTGCCGCTCGCGCTTCTTCTTCCTGGGATTCCAGTTCGGCCGTTTCCTCTTCTTCTATCTGAATTGCTGCGGCCTGCGTTTGTTGTTTGCGCGCCGCATCGCGCTGCGCGGCCGCCAGTTCGCGCTCGTATGACATTGCCTCCGATGCCATAGCTTTAAGCGCGGCGCGCTTTCAGGCGCGGCGTGCGAGTGACGAGTGTGAGCCCATCACCGCGTTTTTCGAGGATCAGGTTGCGCACGCGCGCGCCTCCGGCGGCGATGAGCGCACGAGCGGCGGGGGATTCGACATGTTCCTGGACGAGCGCGCGCACGGCGCGGGCGCCTTTTTCCGGTTCGTTGGCCATCGCGGCCAGGCATTGAACGGCTTCCGGGGTCGCATGGAGCGCTACGCGACGCACTTCAAGGCGCGTGGCAAGCGCGCGGATTTCCTTGTCGGCAATGGCCACGAGGTGTTCCGGCGTGAGCGGACGGAAGACGAAGATGCGGTCGATGCGGTTCACGAGCTCTGGCCGGAAGTGGGTGAGCGCTTCGCGGCGCAGGTCATCCTCATCGGTCTGGGCGCGCGCTGCGGCGTCGCCAAAGCCGAACGGGCCGCGCAGCCAGCGTTCATGACCGACATTCGAAGTGAGAACGACGATCGTCTGGCGGAAGGAAATATTCTTGCCCGAGGCATCCGCCACCTGTCCTTCATCGAGGATTTGCAAAAGGAGGTTCAGCACGTCGGGGTGCGCTTTCTCGATTTCGTCGAACAAGACAACGCTGTAGGGGCGGCGTTTCACGGCGTCGGTCAGCTTGTTGCCGTCGCGATAGCCGACGTACCCGGCCGGCGCGCCCAAGAGTTTTGATACGGTAAATGCCTCGCCGAACTCCGACATGTCGAGGCGGATGAGCGCTTTGGGATCATGAAACACCGTTTCCGCGAGCGCCTTGGCGAGTTCTGTTTTGCCGACGCCGGACGGACCCATGAACAGGAACGAGGCAAGCGGACGGCCCGGGTGGGCGAGTCCGGCACGGGCGCGGCGAACGGCCTCAGCAACACCGGCGAGCACCGGCGTTTGGCCGACAATGCGCCGGCCAAGATCGTCTTCAAGCGTCAACAGCCGTTCGTTATCTTCGAGGGTCAGATCCGGGATGAGGATGCCGGTGATGCGGGAAACGACGGCGACGATGTCGGCTCTGGTCACCGCACCGACGGGCGTGCGCCCACGGCGCGTGTGGTGTTCCTGGGCATCGGCGAGTTTCGCGCGGAGACGGTTTTCGCGTTCCTTCCATTCCAGTGCTTCGACATATTTTTCAGCGGCAACGGCTTCTTGTTTGCGTTTGCTGGCCTGGTCAATGGCCGCTTCAAGCGCACGCAGCTCTTGTTGCTGGGGTTCGCTCCCGGCTTTTACTTTTACCGCAGCCGCTGCCTCGTCGATCAAATCAAGCGCCTTATCCGGAAAATGCCGCTCCGGCAGATACCGTTCAGCCAATGTCACGGCCTCGGCGCATGCGGCGTCCTGAATTTTTACGTTGTGAAACTTTTCGTAATTCGTTTTCACGCCGGTCAGGATGGCGCGCGTTTCCTCCGGTGATGGTTCGCATACGTCGATCTGCTGAAAACGACGGTCGAGCGCGGCATCGTTCTCGATGTGCTTTTTGTATTCCTGGAACGTGGTTGCGCCGATGCAGCGGATTTCGCCGCGCGCCAAAGACGGCTTCAGGATATTGGCGGCATCAAGCGATCCGGACGCCGAGCCCGCGCCGGTGATGGTGTGAACTTCGTCCAGGAATAGGATGATATCGGGATGCGCTTTTACTTCCTCGATGATCTGTTTGAGCCGTCCTTCGAATTCGCCGCGGTACATGGTGCCGGCCACGACAAGCGCCAAATCAAGCGCGAGAACGCGCTTTCGACGCAACGCATCCGGCACATCGCCTGCGACGATGCGGCGCGCCAGCCCTTCGACGATGGCGGTTTTTCCGACGCCGGGTTCGCCGAGGAGCAGGGGATTGTTTTTGTTGCGGCGGGACAGAATCTCCACGACCCGTTGGATCTCCACATCGCGGCCGACCACCGGATCAATGCGCTTCTGGGCTTCCGCGCCGGTCAGGTCGACCGTGAAGTAGTCGAGCGCCTGGGTTTTGGATCCTTTTTTCGCGCGACCAGATACTGTCTCCGTGGGGCGCTGTTCATCCTCCCGCGTGCGCGGACGCTCCGCGGTTTTTGCCAGCCCTTCGGCGAGTTCGGGGAATTTCGAGGTTGAGGTGAGCACCATCGCCAGCTGGGATTTGAGCGCTTCGACATCCACCTGATGGCTGCCAAGCAGTTCCGTCAGGCTGCCCTCGTCTGATGCCAGCATGCCGTGCAGCAGATGTTCGGTGCCGACGTACTTGTGTTCGTGCTGGTTGGCGGCATGAACTGCTTTTTCAATGGCGCGCTTGGTTTCCTCGCCGAGTTGGGGCGCTGCAGCGGGTGTTCCGTCGATCGTGATGGGCGCCGTGGTTCGTGCGGCGATCCGTTCGCGCACCGCGTCTGGAGAAAGTTTCATGCGGCCCAGAATTTCCGCGCCAATCGAACCGCGCTCCGTGATCAGGCTCCAGAGCAGATGGTCGATGTCGATTGTTTCCGCGGAAAGTTCATGCGCCAAGTTATAGGCGCGTACAAGGACGCTCTTGAGATGCGAGGTGAATTTTTCCAGCAGTTCCGGATCCATAGCATCAGATGCGACAAGCGAGCGGCATGTCCGCTCGCTGTGCGCACATTCCCGTGTACGATGTTAGAACTTTACCTGTGGCGCAACGCGTTCGGCTTCGTTGTTCAGTTCGAAGAACTCGCGGGCGGTGAAGCGGAACATGCCGGCGACCAGATTTGTGGGGAACACCTGGAGCGCGGTGTTGTAGTCGCGGATGTTGCCGTTGTAGAAGCGGCGTGCGGCTTGGATCTTATCTTCGGCGTCGCGCAGCTCACCTTGGAGTTCCAAGAAGTTCGTCGAGGCTTTGAGTTCCGGATATGCTTCGGCAACGGCGAAGAGCGATTTCAATGCGCCGGTCAGCATGTTTTCGGCGCCGGCGTGCTCGGCCAAGGTTTGCGCGCCCATGGCTGCGGAGCGGGCCTTGGTGACATTCTCGAAGACGGAGGATTCGTGCTTGGCGTAGCCGCGCACCGTCTCCATGATGTTCGGAATCAGATCGTAGCGGCGCTTGAGCTGCACATCGATATCCGACCAGGCCTCGTCGACGCGGTTACGCCGCGTGATAAGGTTGTTGTAGGTGAGGACGAACCAGGCGGCAAGCGCCACGGCAAGTCCTAGGAGAATCCAAACAATATACATAGTGTTGCGATCGGTGAATCTTCCTCTATACTATAGACGCCTTTTGAGCCTCCTGACAAGCGTTATGGCCATCCCAAAACAGGTCTTCAAATCTTACGATATCCGCGGACTTTCGCCGGGGGAGATCGACGCCGGGCTGGCTCACCAGTTGGGCCGGGCCGTTGTCGCGTTCACCGGCGCAAAAACCGTGCTTGTGGGCCGTGATATGCGCGCCACCACGCCGGAGCTCGCTGCTGCGCTCATTGTCGGCATCACTGCACAGGGTGCGGACGTCGTTGACATGGGGCTCACCACGACGCCGATGTTCTACTTTGCCACGGCAACAGTCGAAGCAGATGCCGGGGTCATGGTCACGGCCTCGCATAATCCGGCGCAGTACAACGGCTTCAAGCTCTGTCGCGGCGACGCGAGTCCGATCGGTTCCGGCAGCGGCATGGAGGAGATCCGCGACGCGGTGCTCGCGGGAAACTTTTCCGATGCTACACGGCAGGGGAACGTCCGTGAAATTGCGCTACGCGACGCCTATATTGAAAAGGTCTTGTCGCTCGTGCCGGACGCGGTCAAGGCCGACATGACGGTCGCGGTCGACACCGGCAATGGCATGGCCGGTCACGTGGTGCCCGCGCTTTTTGCAAAATTACCGAACGTGCGTTTTCAGGGGATGTTCCTTGAACTCGATGGGACATTTCCAAACCACGAGGCAAATCCCATCAAGGAAGAAACGCTTACCGATCTCAAAGCGGCAGTGAAAGAGCATGGCGCAGCACTTGGCATCGCCTACGACGGCGACGCCGACCGTGTCGGTTTCGTGGACGACCAGGGAGAAACGATCCCCGGTGATGTGGTGGTCGCGCTCGTCGCGCCGGATCTGCTGCGTGTGAATCCGGGTGGCACGGTGCTCTCCGACGTGCGTTGCAGCTGGGTCGTGGCCGAAGAAGTGGCCAAGGCTGGTGGCAAACACATCATGAGCCGGGTGGGCCATGCCCATATTAAGCGGCAGATGAAGGAGCTTGGCGCGGTCTTCGCCGGGGAACTCTCCAGCCATTTCTATTTCCGCGACTTCTTCGGCGTGGAATGCGCGGACGGCGTGGCGTTGATCTTGATCGACATGATCCGTCGCAGCGGGAAACCGCTCTCCGAGTTGGTCCGACCGCTCCGCCGCTACGCCCAGTCCGGCGAAATCAACTTCGAGATCGAAGACAAAGCCGCGGCGATCGCCCGCATCCGCGAAGCCTTTGCTCCGGGCGCGACACAGATCATCGAAATCGACGGTGTGCGTATCGAACACGAGGATTGGTGGTGCTCGGTGCGCGCATCGAACACGGAACCGGTGCTGCGTTTGAACGTCGAGGGAAAGACCCGCGCGAAAATGGAGGAGATGCGCGACGCCATCGCCACGTTGATCCGGGCATGATGTCTGGTCCGATCGGTTTCTTTGATTCCGGTGTCGGCGGACTGACGGTCCTGCGCGCCGCACAGACGCTTTTGCCGGACGTTTCCACGCACTACCTCGGCGACAACGCCCGCGCGCCGTATGGCACGCGTACGCAGGACGAGATTTTTACGTTCGCGCTCGACGGTGCGCGGTACTTGTTCAATCAAGGTTGCCCGCTCATCGTCTTCGCTTGCAACACGGCTTCCGCAGGCGCGTTGCGCCGCATCCAGCAGGAAGTGTTGCCAGCTGAGTTTCCGAACCGGCGCATCCTTGGTGTGGTGCGGCCTGGTGCCGAGGCACTTACTGCAGCAACACACAGCGGCCGCGTCGCCGTGTTTGGAACGAACGCGACGATTGCGAGTCATGCGTACAGCCGCGAGATCACGCACCTGCGCCCCGATGCACAGGTCACGGAGATCGCCTGTCCAACGCTCGCAGGCCTCATTGAACGCGGCGAAGAGGGGAGCGTCGAGGCGCGTGCCGAGATTACCGCTGCCTGCAGAAAGGCCGCCGGGGCCGATGCTGCGCTCTTGGCCTGCACGCACTATGCATTTGTCGCCGACGCATTTCGAGCTGCTTTGCCCGGCGTTACCGTGCTGACGCAGGAAGCCGTTATCGCGGATAAGCTTGCTGCGTACTTAGTGCAACATCCTGATATGGCAGCGTGCATCGACCATTCCGGCTCCCGCAGGTATGATACGACCGGTTCGGCCGAGTCTGTTTCTGCCTTGGCTTCCCGCTTCTTGGGCGCGTCAGTCGCCTTCAAACACATCTCCCTTCCATGATCACTTTTCTTCTTTTCCTCGTCGTCCTCTCGGTGCTCGTCTTCGTGCACGAGTTCGGACACTTCATCTCCGCCAAGAAGCTCGGCGTCCGTGTCGACGAGTTCGGCTTCGGCTTTCCGCCGCGGGCCTTTTCCGTGAAACGCGGCGGCACCGTGTATTCGTTGAACTGGATTCCGCTCGGCGGCTTCGTAAAGATTAAGGGCGAGATGGCCGAGGAGGCTACGGGCCGCGATAGCTTTGCCACGCAAAGCGCGCCGCGTCGGCTGCTTATCCTTGCCGCGGGGGTGACCATGAACATGCTGTTCGCGTGGTTCCTCTTTTCTGTCGGCGCCATGATCGGACTGGTGGAAACGGTCGACGCCGTGCATCCGTCCGCGACGGTCCGGAACCGCGCCGTGACCGTGACGGACGTGCTGCCGGATTCTCCGGCGAGCAAGGCCGGCATCGCATACGGCGACAGCATTGCCTCCGTGAATGGCGCGCCCGTCGTTGCAGTTACTGCACTTCAAGAAACCCTGCGCAACGCCTCCGGAGAAGTCGCACTCACGCTGACTCGTGGATCGACCTCACGTGAGGTGCGCGTGACCCCGGTCCTGCTCGAGAAAGTGGGAAAGCTCAGCATTGGCGTCGGATTGCTCGAGACAGGTGTCGTCTCCTATCCGTTTTGGTACGCGCCCGTGCGCGGCGCGCAAATCACGGCCATGAACACGTTGGCAGTCTTTGAGGCATTCGGTGGTCTTGTCGCCGGACTTGTCACCGGCAAAGGCGTGAGCGCCGACGTGGCCGGCCCGGTCGGCATCGCGGTCGCTACCGGTGAAGTGGCGCGACTGGGTTTCATCTATCTCCTCCAGTTCACGGCGTTGCTGTCCATCAACCTCGCGGTCATCAACATTCTGCCCCTTCCTGCGCTCGACGGCGGCCGCGTGCTGTTCCTGATCATCGAAAAGATCCGTCGCAAGCCGGTCGACCGCAAGATCGAGGGGATCGTCCACCAGATCGGCTTCGGGCTTCTCCTCCTTCTGGCATTGTTCGTCACCGTCCAGGACGTCCGCCGTTTTGGGGCGCAGATTATTGGTGGATTGATGCGCTAAGCGGTTTTCCGTAGACTATCCCCGTATGAACCTGCGTGACGCGCTGGACAAAGTCCGCACTGCGGCCATCAAAGACGTGCTCGCCGCCGGCTCTGCCGCCGAGCTTGAGCGCGTTCGCGTCCATTATCTCGGCCGCAAGGGCGAGTTGACGCTGCGTTTGAAGGAACTTGCGGCCCTTCCGGAGAAAGAGCGCAAGGCCGCCGGAGAAGCGGCAAATCTGGTGAAAGTCGCCATCGAAAAAGAGCTGGCTCGCAAGGAAGCGGATTATGCCTCGGTCGCCTCCGCCAAGATCGGCGAGACCGAGTGGATCGACGTGACCGCGCCGGGCACGCCGGTGCCGGAAGGTCATCTCCACCTCACCACCCAGGCGATTCGGGAGATCACCGCCATTTTCCGGCGGCTCGGCTTCATGCGTGTCCGCTACCCGGAAGTTGATTACGATTGGTATGCCTTCGAAGCGCTGAACATGCCGCAAGATCATCCGGCGCGCGACGAGTGGGAGA
>JBBUJK010000043.1:4922-10276 GCA_038054875.1 Patescibacteria group bacterium | reverse complement strand
CCGCCGCAGCGAGCTCCGACTGGATCTCGTCGGCCTCGAGCGTGATGGTCAATTCAATCTCGGACTTGGGAAGTTTTTTGACGGAAATCTGCATAGAATGGGCGCAGCATAGCGGCCGATGCGGGACGCGTCAATGGCTGCGGAATAAAAAAGGAGCCGCCACGTTTCCGTGGACGGCTGGGCTCAGGCGAGCCCGTGCTCCTTGAGGAGGAGCTCGCGGCGGAGCGCGATGTTCGCGTCGTCCAGCCGCTCTCTCTGGATCAGGCGGGGGATTGCACGCCCCAGGTGCTCGTCGTCGAGCGTCACCTCTTCGTAGGCCTTCATGCGGAGTCTGGCGACGCTCTCGTCGTCGAGCCCTGCGGCGGCGAGCGCCTGGGTGATCACCTGCTGACGCTGCTGCGCGAGCGCCGTGTCGGTGAGCCCGACCGCGACGAGCCGCGCCGCCCGTTCGAAGGCCACCGTCTCCGGATCGAGCCTGTTGGCCGCGAGCAGGTCGTTGCGCGCGGCGGCGACGCCTTCGTCGTCGAGCATGGCGTGCTTCAGCACGCGCGCGCGATCCACGGCCTTCTGCGCGGCCTGGAACCAGTCCTGCAGCGCGTAGGCCGCCGCCGGCGTGACCGCGCAGGAGCCTGGGACCCAGTCGGACCAGGCATCGGGCGAGTACATCGTGTGCGACGCCCACATGCCGGGGGCGTACACGATGGCGCTCCACCGGAACAACAGCTCGAAGGCGCCATTGGGCCGGAACATGAGCGAGGTGAGCACGTAGCGGACGGCCATGTGGTTCAGGACCACTCGGCCCCAGCCTACCTCCTCTGCCGTCGCCCAGTCGTTAGGCACGCCTGTGATCGCCCAGAAGGCGTCGTCGGGCTCGAGGCCCTGCACCCGCCCGAGCTGCTCGGGCGGCGTCTCCTTGAGCGTCCGCTCGCTGATGCCGGTCGGATCGTCCGGAGACGGCTCCGGCGCATCGGCGATCTCCACGACCGGCGCGGCCGGCATCGCTTGCGGTGCTCCCGGAGACGTCCGGTCACCGGCATCCGCCGCAGCCACTCCTCCGGGGAGCAGCTCGGCCAGATAGACGATCCTACACGGAGCGTCATTATCGAACCCGGCATCCTTTGAATCTGTGTCCATGCTTCGCTTCCACCTCCGTCCGTTCTCTACCAGAAAGCGACCCCCGCGTCAATGCAAAACGCCCCGCCAGATGGCGGAGCGTTTGCGGCTCAATTCGTTTACTTCACGATGAGTGCGACGAGCAGGAGCGCCACGATGTTCAAGATCTTGATCATCGGGTTGATGGCCGGGCCCGCCGTGTCCTTGTACGGGTCGCCGACCGTGTCGCCGGTCACCGCGGCCTGGTGGGCGAAGGAGCCTTTGCCGCCGTAGTGGCCGGTCTCGATGTATTTCTTGGCGTTGTCCCAGGCGCCGCCGCCGGTCGTCATGGAGATGCCGACGAAGAGACCGGTGACGATGGAGCCGATCAAGACACCGCCCAGCGCGATCGGACCAAGCAGGAAACCGACGAGAATCGGCACGGCGACCGGGAGAAGCGCCGGCACGATCATCTGGCGGATGGCACCCTTGGTAACCACGTCCACGCACTTCGCGTAGTCGGGCTTGCCCGTACCTTCCATGATGCCAGGAATTTCTTTGAACTGACGGCGCACTTCTTCAACGACTTTGCCCGCAGTTTTTCCCACGGCCTGCATGGCGTAGGCGCCAAAGAGGTAGGGGAGGAGTCCGCCGATGAAGAGACCCACGATGACCATCGGATCCTCGAGGCGGAAGGCGATTTGCTTGCCGAGGTTCGTGATCTCTTGAGTATAGGAGGCGAACAGCACGAGCGCGGCCAAGCCTGCCGAGCCGATGGCATAACCTTTGGTCACGGCTTTCGTGGTGTTGCCGACCGCGTCGAGCGGATCGGTGACGTTGCGTACGTCGTCGCCGAGTTCCGCCATCTCAGCGATGCCGCCGGCGTTGTCGGTGATCGGGCCGAAAGCGTCGATCGTCACGATGATGCCGGTTAGGGAGAGCATGCTCATGGCGGCAATGGCGATGCCGTAAAGACCGGCCAGCCAAAATGCGCCAAGCATGGCCGCAGCAATCACGAGCACCGGGAGCGCCGTTGATTTCATGGAAACGGCAAGCCCTGCAATGACGTTCGTGCCATGACCTGTTTCAGAGGCCGCGGCAATGGACTTCACTGGACCGAACGATTTTGAAGTGAAGTAGTCAGTGATGACGACCATGAGACCGGTCACAACGAGGCCGATCAAAGCCGCGAAGTACAACTTCGTCGGGGCGATGCCCGAGGTTGCCATGAGCTTCTGCGTCACCGGCCAGAACAGTACGGCAGCCAAGACACCCGAGGCGATGAGGCCCTTATAGAGCGCGCCCATGATGCTCTTGTTCTTGCCGAGCCGGATGAAGAACGTGCCGACGATCGAGGTGATGATGGAGATGCCACCGAGGACGAGCGGGTAGAGCACGGCTGCATCGTTGCCGCGGAAGAGGAGCGAACCCAGGAGCATCGTTGCCACCGCGGTCACGGCGTAGGTCTCAAAAAGGTCTGCGGCCATGCCGGCGCAGTCGCCGACGTTGTCGCCAACCAAGTCCGCGATCACGGCCGGGTTGCGCGGGTCGTCTTCTGGAATGCCCTTCTCCACTTTGCCGACCATGTCAGCGCCGACATCTGCGGCCTTCGTAAAGATGCCGCCACCCAAGCGTGCGAACACGGAAATCAGCGAGGCGCCGAAGGAAAAGCCGATCAAGGCCGAGAAGTCCTTGGTGATTGCGTAAAAGCCGGCCACGCCGAGCAGCCCGAGGCCGACCACCATGAGGCCGGTCACGGCGCCGCCTTTGACGGCCACGTCCATGGCCGCGTTCATCCCTTTCTTGGCGGCTTCCGCGGTGCGGACGTTGGCGCGCACCGAGAGGTACATGCCGATGTAGCCGGCCAGAGCCGAGAGCAATGCGCCGATGGCAAAACCGGCCGCGACTTTCCAGGAGAGCAGCAGGCCGACAATGACGAACAGCGCGATGCCGATCCACAGTACCGTCTTATACTGGCGGTTCAGATAGGCCGAGGCACCTTCCTGAATGGCCTTCGCAATGCCGATCATTTTGCCTTCCCCAGCGGGAAGCGCGATGACCGAGCGCATCAGATACAGTCCGTAGACGATGGCGAGCACCGCCGAAACAAGGGCGAATGTGAGCGATGGGTTCATAGCTGAAACGAACGTGTACAATGATCAAATCGCCTTTCATGATAGGAACCACACCTCGGACTGTCAACGCGTCCCTCGCATGAGTACCCCGACTTTCACCGCAGAAAAAGCCTGGTATGCACGCGGTGCGCGCCTGATTGTGGGCGTTGACGAAGTGGGTGCCGGCGCCTGGGCCGGGCCGATTGTGGCCGCAGCCGCCTCTGTACCGCTGCATTCCCGGCTTGGCGGCATCCGTGATTCCAAGCTTCTTTCCGCCGCCGCCAGGGAAGAACTTCTCGCGACCTTTGCAGCGCGTGGTATTCACATCGCCACAGCCGAAGCATCTGTCGAGGAGATCGCGCGGTTGGGACTCAGGCCAGCCAACCTCTTAGCACTCAAACGCGCTGTCGAGGCTTTTCGCGAACCACCCGATGCGGTGCTCGTGGACTGGTACCACATCCCGGGTTTGTCCGTGCCGCAGGAAGCGTTCGTCCGCGGCGATCGGCGCGTGAAGTCGATCGCTGCTGCCTCGATTGCCGCCAAAGTAACGCGCGACCGGCTGATGGCCGAGGCGGACGTGAAGTATCCTGGATATGGTTTTGGTGTACATAAAGGATATGGGACCGCGCAGCACCGCGTCGCTCTGGCGTCACACGGTCCCTGCCCGCTCCACCGCATGACCTTCGCCCCGTTGACGTCCTACCGTTGACCAATCCTCGACTTTCTGGTATGGTATGACGGCTAGAAGCGACGAAGGCCTGATTAATTGGCTCAACAGAGCGATTCCATGGCCCACCGTGTCAAAACTCTGCTGATTTCTGCTGCCGCCCGTACCCTCGGGTGGCTTTCTGCTTCCGAGGGGGGGATGCGAAAAATCGCTGTGTTGTCGGCAAAACCGCTGTATGCCCTGGGTCGCCTCGGTTTCCGCTTCATTTTCGTGCCGATCTATGCGGTGGGCTATACTACGAAGCGCGCTTTGCGGCGTCTGACTAATCCGGCCAAAAACCGTGTCATCTTCATTGTGGCGAACCGGTACGTGGTCCATGGACTGATCATTGTTATCGCCGCGGCCACCTCCACGGTCTCCCTGTATGCCCGCGAAGTACGCGCGGAAAATTTGGGCGAACAGAGCATTCTCTATAAACTCGTGCGCGGCGAGGCTGCCGAACTTACGGAGGAGACGGCCGAAGCTACACCAACGCACCTTGTTTCCTACTTCGATCCGCCTGCCGTCGAAGCCCAACCAGACGTCGATGACATTTCGCCGGAAATCGCCACGGATCTTGCCACCATCGGCGATACCGCGATGATCCAGCCGAGCAATACGGATACCGACGTGACGCCAACGGGGACGCGTACCAAATCCGAGACCTATGTGGTGGTTGAAGGCGATACGCTTTCCGGTGTGGCGAAGAAGTTCGGCGTGTCCATCGATACAATTTTGTGGGAGAACAATCTGACCCCGCGCGATTTCTTGAAACTCGGTCAATCGCTCGTAATCCTGCAGACCTCGGGATTGACCCACACCGTGGCTAAGGGCGACACGCTCGGGCGCATTGCCTTGCGGTACGGGGTGACCGCCGACGACATTATCACAGCGAATTCACTGGCATCGGCCGATGACCTGCACATCGGTGAGAAATTGGTGGTACCTGGCGGCGCGCCGCCCACCCCGGTTGCGCCGGCCCGTCCGCGCCCGACGCTCGCGACGGTCCGGAAGATTCTCACCGTCGACCGCGGCGGCACGCCGCCGGCAAACGCCGCACCAACGGCTTCTGGTCGCATGGTCTGGCCCACGGCTTGGCGTATCATCACGCAGTACTACGGTTGGAAACACACCGGCGTCGACATCGACGGCGACTATTCGACGCCGATTTACGCCGCTGAAGCAGGTGTCGTGACGCATGCGGGCTATGGCCGCACCACCGGCGGATACGGGTACTACATCGACCTCGATCACGGCGGAGGCATTAAGACCCGCTACGGTCATTCCTCGAAGATTTTCGTCAACGTTGGTGATCAGGTCACCAAGGGACAGACCATCGCCATGGTCGGCACCACTGGTCGCTCCACCGGCACGCATCTTCACTTCGAAGTGATGGTCAATGGCAAATTTACGAATCCGTTGCAGTGGATCCGCTGATGTAA
>JBBUJK010000043.1:0-4822 GCA_038054875.1 Patescibacteria group bacterium | reverse complement strand
CCTTCGCGGGCCGGTTTTGCGTTTAGAAGGCCAGCGCAAGCTGGGACTTTGCAACGCGGTGGCCATGCGAGTGCGGCGTAGGGTTCGGTTTGGGCGGCGCCGGATCCGTGGGCGCTAGCGGGTCGACCGGCTTCTGCGGCTCCTGTGCAGGCTTGGCTGCGCGGCGCGTTTCCGGCAGATCCGGCAGCGCGTCGTCGGGAAGCACGCGTGTGCGCACGAGCTCCAGCCACTCCGCGTAGGGAAGTGCCAGGTACTGGTTCGCCGGCCAGTCTTCGTACCCGCGGCAGACGCGCAGGCAGTAGCCGAGCGCGCCCTTCGCGCTGTGTCCCCAGTACGAGCGGCCGATGCCCGGGTCGCCGACCGGGCTGTCTTTGCCGGGACGGAAGAACGTGGCGCGGAAGAGCAGGTGCCCTTCATGGACCGGTTTTTCGCTCCCATGGGCGATGATCATCCGGTCCCGCAGGTCGTACAGGTTCACGATCCGGTACGGCTCGCGTCCCGGGTCGTCTGGGTGCTTCTCAAAGGTGCGTCCCTTGCGTGGCGGACGCTGTTGTTTTGCCAATGAACGACTCCTTTCGTTCTTCGACCATGCCCGAAAATCGCTGTTTTGTCAACCCGCCCCGAGCGAGCGGAGCGAGTCGAGGGGCCAGATCCGGCCTTGATTATTCCGCAGAGGCGCGTATGATCGCGGCCGGAGGAGGAGGGATGACTGCAATCCTGGATCGGGTGCTTCTGCCAGTGGTGTCACGTCTGCCGGCATGGATCACGCCCAACGCGATCTTTGTGTTTCGCGGGCTCCTGATTGTGCCGATCCTGGCGCTGCATCAGGCCCATCCGCTCGTCGCCGGGTTTGGGTTCTTCCTGCCGGCGATGGTACTCGACGGGATCGACGCGCTCGAACATCTTCGGCAAGCTCAAGACATTCGTCATGAGCTTCGGCGTCGGATTCGCGCTCTTGCAGGAGCCGTGGCTGGTCTTGCCTGCCATGTCGCTCCTTGGAGGAGCCGCGGTCATGGGTGGCGCATCGCTCTTCGGCCAGTTCGGCGATTTCTTTCGGAAGCAACGCGCTTCCTGAGGGGGTCGCCGTTTTTTTATTCCGCAAAATACGGGCCAAGCAACTCGTCACGCATCATGAGCGCGACATTAGTTTTCACCTGTTTCCAAAAGTGCGGGTGGTGAATCATCCAGACCACCTTGAACCAATGGCGCACGCGGCGCGGCGGCTCCTGATGGTGGGCAAACTCATGTGCGATGACGCGCAGAATGGCGTCGATCTTGCGTGGCTTCATGGTGCGTGGCGTGTAGAGATCCACGGTCATCGATTTTTCTCCGGGCTTGGTATAGCCAAGGCGCAGATAGTGGAACTTCCCCTTGCCGCGTGCACGACGGCGGAGCGGCTTGAGTTCGAAGCTGGAAAAACCAAACAGTGTTTCGGCACGGTGAAACAGATGTTCGACAAGCGCTTCGTGGCGTGGGTCCAGGAGGTCGGGCATGGCGTCGATTATATCAGAAACGCCCCCGGAGTACGGGGGCGTTTCTATGCTCGTTAACCGAGCATGTCTCGAAGTTGCGGATACTTTTTACAGATCGGCAGATTTGCGCACATCGTCTCAAGTCCCCAGATGCGTCCCGCGCGGAAGGCAGCAAGCAGGAAGAAACCGACGGCGTAGATGACGTGTTCGTCGATAAGGAAGCTGTTCGCGTTCGGGTAGGGGAACTTCAAGATCGGGAGGTAATACAGCAACATGAGCGTCGCGCCGATGACGCTCGAAAACCGCACGGCAATACCCAAGAGCAGAGCCACGCCGACGAGCGTCAGTCCCCACGCGTTCAGGAAATTAATGATGGGCAAAATTCCCGGTTGTGTGAGCATGGCGTAGAAGTCGTGGAATGTCTTCGCGTTCGTGAGGTAACCAGCCGCAGACCAGGCCGGGTTGATGACTTTCGTGATGCCGGCGTAAAAAAATGTCCAGCCAAGGGACATGCGCAGCGCGAATATCGCTATCTTTTGGGCCTTCGAAAAAGAGATATCAGGCATATGCCGAAAGTATACCATCTATTCCATCCTCAGCCGATATTGGAGCGCCTCGGCGATGTGCGCGGCGGCTACGCGTTCTTCACCGGCCAGATCAGCCACAGTGCGTGCCACTTTAAGGACGCGGCTCCAGGCGCGCGCCGAGAGTTTCATGTGTTCCACCGCCGCGGCGATGAGTGCTTTTCCTTCGGTGTCGAGCGTGCAGTGGAGTTTGGCCTGGCGAGAGGTCATCTCACTGTTGGTGACGATGTTCGTGCCGATGAATCGCGCGGTTTGGATGCTACGCGCTGCTTCCACGCGAACGCGGATCATGGCGGAAGGTTCGGCGTCTGTTTCCGCGGCAAGTTTTTCGATTGGCATGCGCGGGACCTCGACGTGCAGGTCAATGCGGTCTAAGAGCGGTCCGCTGACTTTGCGGCGGTAACGATCAACGAGCGTGGCTGGGCAACTGCAGCGACCGGACGAGTCACCGTGCCAACCGCAGGGGCAGGGATTCTGCGCGGCGACGAGCAGGAAACGGGCCGGGAAGCGCACCGTGCCTGCTGCGCGTGAGACGGTCACCGAGCCGTCTTCGAGCGGTTGACGCAATGCTTCGAGCGCCGCGCGGTTGAACTCGGGAAACTCGTCGAGAAAGAGTACGCCGCGATGTGCAAGGGAGACTTCGCCAGGCCGCGGGGTGCTGCCGCCACCCACAAGCGCCACGCCGCTTGCGGTATGGTGCGGTGAACGGAACGGGCGATGGGAGAGAAGCGTCATCTCCGGCGGCAGGCTGCCTGCGACGCCATGGATTTGGGTTGCCTCAAGCGCTTCTGAGAGGGTGAATGCAGGCAGGATGCCGGGGATTGCCCGGGCCAGTAGGGTTTTTCCAGAACCAGGCGGTCCAGACAACAGCACGTTATGGCCGCCAGCCGCAGCAATCTCGAGTGCGCGCTTGGCATGTTCCTGACCGCGGATATAGGCGAAGTCGTTTTCGCCTGAACGATCGGGTGTATGCGGCATCGGCACAACCGCAGGTGCAGGTGGGATGAGTATTTTGCCGGTCAGATGTTCGGCAAGACTGCGTAAATCGCGCACCGGAATCACCATGGGACCGGGGACCAAGGCAGCTTGGGCGGCATTGGCCTCGGGAACAAAGAGCGTTTTGATGCCCGTTGCAGCGGCAAGCTTTGCAATAGCCAGCGCCCCTGGAACCGGGCGCACCGTGCCGTCGAGCGCCAGTTCACCGACGAACAACGCCGGTTCGCGCGCGACAGGGAGCACCCCGGCGGATTCGAGAAGTGCCACGGCGATCGGCACGTCGAACCCCGGGCCTTCTTTCTTAAGATGGGCAGGGGCGAGGTTGACCGTGAGTCTCGTGCGTGGAAAGCCAAGATCGGTGTTGCGGAGCGCCGCCCGAACGCGTTCCCGGGATTCTTGGACAGAAGCGTCGGGAAGACCGACCACCGTGAAATTCGGCAATCCTTGGGCGATATCGGCTTCGACTTCGACGAGCGCGGCGTCTACACCCACAAGCGCCGCGCTGAAAATTCGGGATGACATGAAGGAATCGTACCTCAGTCATCGGTCGCCAGTTTTGTCAAGACACCACGGTATCTGTTGAATTGGTGTATACTGTTTACGATTCAATCATCACTATTGCCATCATGCGCAAAGAATTCACAAATGGCGTCCTTGGTGCAGTGCTCGTCGTCGTTGTGGCAATTGCCATTCTCGAGGCGGTCACTATTGGCATCCTGATCGGCGCAAGCTAGAAGGACGCAGGAGGAATAAACGTCCCCGCAGAGCGGGGACGTTTTGTATTCAGGGTTTGCCTGCGCAGGTATCCGGGTTCCAAAGTCCTTTTCCCGCAACACGTGCCGCGCGTTCGGCATCGCGGAAGATTTTCTGGTATCTGCCAGCGTGCGCGTAGGTGTACTCGTAGGCGTAGCCTTCGGCGACGAGTTTGAGGTTCACGTGCGTGCCGTCTTCGAGAAATACGTGACGTAACAGTCGTCCGTAGCGGTCGCGGTCGTCCTGGCTGGGATCAGCTTCAAGACGCACGGTTTTGCCGGAGAGAAGCTGTTTTGCAAAGGCAGACGCTTCTTTTCCGAAACATTGCGCTGGACGGCGTGGATCAACCGTTTCCGGTGTGTTGATTCCGAGTAATCGGATGCGTACATCCTCGCCCGACATGGCAACATCGATGGTGTCGCCATCCACAACCTTCGTCACCATCCACGTGGTGCTTGTTGGTGCGGCTACCACAGATGGCGTTGTCACGGCCGATTCTTCCTTGGGAGCGCGCAGGGCGTCTGGAAGCGTCAAACTGAGGATGAGAATCGCAATGATTGCGATTGCGCCCTGAAGCGTTCGGAGTTTGCGGAGAATCGGTGGTTGGTGACTGGTATGCGGCATATGTATTACGCAGGCGACGAAGTCGGTTTTGGCGTAGGATGCAAAAGAAACAGAAGCAAGCCGACGATAATCATGCCATCTGCGAGATTAACAAGGGACCACGGCCCAACACGCAGATAGTCGAAGGTGACGCCAAAAAAGATACGGTCGATAGCATTTGAGAGACCGCCTGCAGCAACAAGAAGTGCGCCGAGATGAGCTTTGCGGACACCAAGAATACCGAATCCAATCGCCAACGCAGTTGTTCCCACGGTCAGAAGCACTCCGGGAACGGGGATACCAAAGGCGATTCCGGGATTTATAAATGGCTCCAGTCCGAGCAGTCCGGGAATCAAGAACACCCCCTGGATGGGCAGGAGGTGCTGGGAGTACCACTTGATCACCTGATCAACA
>JBBUJK010000042.1:0-13429 GCA_038054875.1 Patescibacteria group bacterium | reverse complement strand
CGCACCAACCGTTCGATTCAGAAGATCCATTTTTCATATCGCATTTCTTGAAGAACATAGAGAATGATTATTTTTTTATGAGCGGTTTCAATCCCGGCAGCGTTTTCTTTTCCAGGAACTCGAGCATCGCTCCCCCGCCGGTCGAAATCCAGTCGACGTGTTCGGCCATCTTGGTGCGGTGCAACGCGTCGATCGTCTCGCCGCCGCCAACCACGCCATAGGCGCGGCCACCGGAGCGGATCGCCACGTAGCGCCCGAGCGCCAGCGTGCCGTGGGAGAACGACTTTTTCTCAAACAGTCCGAGCGGCCCGTTCCAGACGATCGTTTTTGCGGCGCGGATCTCGGCGGCAAAGGCGCGGATGGTTTCCGGGCCGATGTCATACACGGTTTCGCGGGCGCCGATTTCGTTGACGGCGCGGACGTGCGGACGCGCGTTCGGACCGGTTGCCACCACGACGTCCACGGGCAGGTGCAGTTTGCGATTCCCGACGAGGCGCTTAGCGACAATAAGTTCGGTGCGCGATAGTTTTGTCTTTCCTACGCGCATCCCGGCCGCAGCTAAAAACGGCAGGGCCAACGCGCCTCCCACGAGCATGCGGTCGCAGCGGGTCAGGAGCGCTTTCATCACCCCGATCTTGGTGTCGATCTTGGCACCACCGATCAATACGACGAATGGCCGTTTCGGTTTCACAAGCAACAGCGAAAGATGCTCCACTTCTTCCTCAAGCAGAAGTCCGGCAACGGATGGCAGATACCGTGGAATACCGACGATCGAGGCGTGGCTGCGGTGCGATGCGGAAAAGGCGTCGTTCACGAAGAGGTCGCCGTGCGCCGCGAGCGCCTTGGCGAACGCCGCACCGTTCTTCTCTTCTTCTTTATGGAAACGCACATTCTCGAGGAGCGCCACCTGTCCCGGCGCGAGCGCGGCCGTAATGCGCAGTGCAGCAGGGCCGATGCAATCGCGGGAAAACGCCACGGGCGTACGCAGGATTTCACTCAAATGTCTGGCCACGGGCGCGAGCGATGCGGAGGCGACGCGCTTTCCATCCGGACGCCCAAGGTGCGAGAGGATCACCAGACGCGCGCCCAGGCGCAGGAGGCGCACAATCGACGGCATCGTGCGCGTCATCCGCCAGTCATCGCGAATATGACCGCCCTCCACGGCCACATTAAAGTCGGCGCGCAAAACAACGCGCGTCCCCTTCCGGATTTTTGCTGTGCGAAGCGTCTTCAGCTTCATGGATGCAGTATACACCTGCTAGTCATTGCTCATGTAGGAAAATGTGCTGCGGACGAAATCACGCAACACGATTGCAAACGGCAAGATGGTGAGCCAATACCTGAACGACGCCGCCTGCCGCACCACATAGCCGGGGAGTCCGGAAAGATACCATGTGCCAAAATGTGCCAGCGCGTTTTTCCCGCCAAGCGGAATGACCGTGGCATAGGTATGGAACACGAAGGACTGCGGCGGTTGCGCGTGAACGCGGCGCAGGATGTTTTCCCCGGCGAGTGCGCCCATCTCGGCCGCTGACTGTGCCAAGTTCGGCACGGGTTTGCCGCTTTCGGGATCAACGAGCGCTGCGCAATCACCCACGACGAACACATCAGGCGCGGCAGCGGCCATTGTCGGGTCCACGGGGATGCGTCCTTTGCGGTCGAGCGCGAGACCAAGCATGGCCGTTGATGCACTCCCCCGAATGCCGCCACACCAAATCACTACCTCCGCTTCAAAGGCGCGCTCTGCCTCGGCGCGGAATTCACAGACCAAGGCGTCGAGCGACTCGCCGGGTCGGAGCGGACGCGGCGTCAGAATGACGTGATGGTCTTCGACGCGTTTGATGCAGGTATCAAGCATGACTTTAACGCCGAGCTGTTCCAACCGTTTCAAGGCAGCCGCAGAAGCATCCGGTGGCAGCATGGACAGGAGGCGCGGCGATGCTTCAACGAGCCGAATGCTCCAATCGCCGGAATGCAGCTCCCCTGCCTTCTGCCGGCCGTGGAAAAAGTTGGCGAGCTCGGCCGCGGTTTCCACGCCGGTGGCGCCGCCGCCGCCTATCATGATGCGCAACGACACTTCCTGGCCGCGCTTCTTGCGATCCAGATACCCCATGATCCGACTGCGAACCGCCAATGCATCCGCGAGTGAAGAGAGCGTAAAGGCGCGCTCCTGCAAGCCGGCTATGCCGAAAAAGTCGGGAGCAAACCCGAAAGAGACGATGAGATAATCGTAGGCGTGCGCATCCCCGTCGTCGGTGCGGACGATCTTCTTTCCCAGATCAACGGCCGTCACCGTGGCGCGCACATACCCGCAGCCCCAGCGCGACAAGATGCGTTCGTAGGAAATCGAAACGCCGCGGGCGAGTGCGGCCTCCCCGAGTATGTCGCGACCGTGCATGAAGCCGGTCGCCACCTCGTACAGCATCGAATAAAAGGTATGCGCCGGGCCGCGATCAATGAGCGTGACCGTGACGTCAGGATTGCGACGCAGGCGGCGTGCAGCGGCAAGGCCGCCGAATCCGGCGCCCAAAATCAAAACACGTTGTCGTTTGTTTGTATGCATGCCGTCCCCCTCCACACGTGTTATTTTTTCCCGACGAGCACCGCCATTTCGATGAGGCGGTTCGAGTAGCCCCATTCATTGTCATACCAGGCGAGCACCTTCAGCAGGTCGCCGTCGATGACTTTGGTGTAGGGCAAATCAACAACCGCAGAATATGTGGAGCCGATGAAATCGGAAGAGACAAGCGGTAGATCGGACACGCCGAGGATGCCTTTCATGTGCGGCCCCGCCGCGGCTTTGACGAACGCCGCGTTCACTTCTTCGACCGTTGTTTTCTTTTTGAGCAGGAACGTGAAATCGGAGATCGACACGTCGAGCGTCGGCACGCGCACGGCCATGCCGTCGAATTTTCCTTTGAGCCGGGGCAGGACGTCGGTCACCGCAACGGCGGCACCGGTCGTGGTCGGAATCATGTTGACGAGGCCGGAGCGCGCGCGGCGCAGATCGCCTTTCTTGCCGCCGGGCGGCGGGCCGTCGACGAGGTTCTGTTCGGCCGTCACGGAATGGATGGTGGTGAGCGCAGCTTTGCGGATGCCGAAGCGCGACTCGATGACGGCGGTCACGGGTCCCACGCAGTTCGTGGTGCACGAGGCGTTGTTGATCACCTTCTGGCGCTTCGCGCCGGCGTTCACGTTCACGCCCAACAGGTACGTCGGCGTTTCCTTGGCCGGCGCGGACACGATGACGTGCTTGGCACCCGCCGTGACGTGTCCGGAGGCGAGTTCGCGCGTGGTGAAACGGCCAGTACATTCGAGCGCGACGTCCACGTCCAACTGTTTCCAGGGAAGCGCGGCCGGTTCCTTCTCCGCGGTCACAAGGATCTTCTGCCCGTTCACGATCAGGTGCGTTTTCGTCGCCCGAATCTTGGCGTCGGTGCGGCGGAAGACGGAGTCGTAGGCCAAGAGGTGCGCGAGGATGGCCGGTTCCATGAGATCGTTCACGGCCACGATCTCGATCTGACGCATGATGTCGGGACGCGCGAGCGCCGCCTTGAAGGTGGTACGTCCGATGCGGCCGAAGCCGTTGATGGCGATGCGGATCTTCTTGGGCATAGGGTTATTCTGCGCGCGGCAGGACGACGATCGACGCGCCGCACAGATTCTCGGGTCCGTAGACATGGAAACGATCCGGGTCTTCGATCAGGGCTTTGTCCGGATCAAACGCAGAACCGTTGCCCTGATAATTCTTGTCGCCCACGAAGACCAGCGCTTCGCAGTTGTCCGCTCCCCGCACGTGCAGCACCGCCGTCGGCAGGCGCTGGTCGCTCCCGACCGAGGTGGTCTCCTCCGTGATGTCGATGAGGCCTGGCGCGCCGGTGGGTACGGCGATCGCCACGCCCAGGTCCGACTCGACGTAGAGGGCGTGCATGACGAGCGGTTCGCTCTGTCGGCCGGTCAGCTGCGTCCCTTGCTCGCCCATCGCCCGCTTCTGGACGACGTCGAAGGTCCGCTCCGCCTGGTCGGACAGCGCGGTAATACGGTCCGTGAGGATCAAGAGTTGCTGGTTCTGGATGACGACCGCGGCGGACGTCAGGACGCCGAGAACCAACAGGGCAACGACGGCCAGTGACAGCGTACGATTCGACATAGCATTACGTCCCGAGGGGATAAAGAATGAAGTGCGTGCGCGTCAATCGCTCTTCCACACGGTTGATGTCGCGAAGCATTCCAGTGATCATGACGTTCTGGACGGCGATACCTATCCAGATCGCCAGATAGAGAACAGCAGTCGCTACGACGAACGTTCGTGTCAGCCAGTAGGGCATACGCCGTCAAGTATACCAAACAAACAAAAACGCCGCCCGGAGGCGGCGCTTGTCTACTCCTGGGTTTTCTGTTCCGCTTCGAGCGACATGCGCACGAAACGTATTACTTTGATGTTCTCTCCCAGCTTGGCCGTCACCGATTTCGTCAATTCCTCGATAGTGACGTCCTCGTCCTTCACGAACGGCTGCTTCATGAGGCAGACATCGGTCAGGTACTTTTCGATCTTTCCGGAAACGATCTTCTCGACGATCTCCGGCGGCTTACCAGCGGCAGCGACCTCCTCGAGAAAGACTTGTTTTTCCTTTTCCAGGACTTCGGCCGGGACGTCCTCGGCGCGGACGTAGAGCGGGTTCGAAGCGACGATGTGCATGGCCAGGTCATGCACGAACTGTTGGAAGATTTCGTTGCGCGCAACGAAATCCGTTTCGCACAGCACTTCGACCATGACACCGACTTTGCCGCTGCCATGGACATAGGCGTGAATGACGCCCTCGGCCGTGACGCGGTCGCTCTTCCGGTCGGCCTTGGCAATGCCTTTCTTGCGGAGCAGATCAACGGCTTTCTGCATGTCACCGCCCGCCTCTTCGAGCGCGCCCTTGGCGTCCAGGACGCCGGCGTTCGTCAGCGCCCGCAGCTCCATGACCTGTTTTGCGTCTGCCATAGAAGGAACATTATTTTATTTCCGTTTCCGGAGCGGCGGCGGGTGCCGGAGCTACGGCTGCGACCGGAGCGGCGACGCGGACGACGGGTGCCGGCGGCACCACCGGGTTTGCCTTGCCTTCGATGACGGCGTCGGCGAGAAGGGTGAAGATCATGGCAATGGCGCGGACCGCGTCGTCGTTCCCCGGGATGGGCCATGCCACATCTTCCGGATTGACGTTGGAGTCGACGAGCGCGATCACCGGGACATGCTTCGTCACCGCTTCGAGGTAGGCCGTCTTTTCGTACTTCAGATCCAGAATGAACACCACGTCCGGGAGCTTGTCGAGCTGGCTGATGCCGCCGACGCGCTCTTCCATTTCCTCAATCTCGCGGTCGATCATGAGTTGCTCTTTTTTGGTGTACTTCTCGGCGATGTCGCCGGAGGCGCGCCGCTTCATGAGATCGCGGTAGCGCTTGATGGTGGCGTGGATGACCGAGAAGTTGGTGAGCGTGCCGCCCAGCCAGCGTTCGCTGACGTAGGGCATGCCTGCTCGAAGCGCCTCACGCTTCACCACTTCCTGCGCCTGGCGCTTGGTCCCGACGAACATGATGATACCGCCGCGGGCCGCGACGCCCTTGGCGTACTCGAGAGCGGCCTTCAGCTTCTCCTGGGTGATCTCCAGGTTGATGATGTGGATGCCGCTGCGCGCACCAAAAATGAACGGCTTCATCTTCGGGTGCCAGCGGGATTCCTGGTGGCCGAAGTGCATGCCGGTCTTCAGCAGCTCCATGAGCGACGGAATATTTGCCATACAAAAAACGCCTGGGTGCCCGCCAAAAGCTGGCTGAGCCCTCCCCCGCCGGGCGTAAGCGGACGGGGTGTGAGATATAGGTTATGGCGCGAGTATAAAGGAGAAACCCTGACCAGTCAAGGATAAAAACGGGGCATCATGTGGACGACACCTAGTAAGCAGTGCTAGCGTTCCGCCCAGCCGAAGGAGAAACGATGAGCACAGGAAGCGCCTACGCCTTCTGCACGGGGTGCGGCTGCGTCGCAGTCGAAAATGAAAAAGCGAATGGACCGCATCATTGGATCGAACGGGTCGTCGATGCCAACGAGCGGCAGATCTTGAGTGGCATCATCTGCAATGTCTGCATGCCGCGGCCGGATCTGATCTGCGAGGGATGCGGTGGGATCGGTCACGACGTGGGCGCGGGCTACGTGTGGGTCGTCCGCACGCCCACGCGCCGCGAGCTGCACCGCCTGACGCGCCAACGCTGCCCGAACTGCACGCAGCAAGCTGCCGCGAACGCACTCTGAGCGGGTGCGTCCTTTTTTTGGAAAAAAGATGGCTGGCGCGTGAAACACGGCCAGCCGTTTCGACTCAGCGCCTCCGCTCCTTCCGCTCCTTCCCCAGCGTGGCGAAGATGCAGGCGAGGAGCGCCGTACGCACCCACATGCCGTTGCGCATCTGACGCCAGTACTTGACCCGCGGATCGTCGTCGCAGCGCAGGTCGAGTTCCTGACGCCGCGGACCCGGGTGCATGACCACGCCTTCCGGACGCAGAAGCGTGAGGTGCTCCGGCGTGAAGCAGAAGTCGTTGATCGAGACCTTCGCGGACTCCCCATCAACGTCGTGCTCGTCCTGGACACGCGTCATGTAGACGGCGTCGGCCCGGCACACGGCCGCGCGCAGGTCGTCAACCACCTCGTACCGGACCCGGTCGCGGTGGGAGTCCAGATGGTCGAGAATGTCCTGCTGCATCCGGAAGGCGGGCGGCGAGACCAGCAGCAGCATCATGTCGTGGTAGTGCCGCATGAGCTTCGCCAGCGAGCGGACGGTGCGTCCGCGCTTGAGGTCGCCGACCAGCGCAATCGTCTTGCCGTCGATGCCGCCGTGATCCTTGAACGACCGCGCCATCGTGTAGATGTCGAGCAGCGCCTGCGTGGGATGCTCGTCGGCGCCCGAGCCGGCGTTGACGATCGGCCGTGGCCGCGGCGTCTGGTCGAGATGTGCGGCGGCCTGGGCGGCGAGCCCCTGCTCTTTCGTTCGCATCACGATCACGTCGACGTACGACGAGAACGTGCGGATCGTGTCCATCTTGCTCTCGCCCTTCACCTCCGAGGAGGTGTTGGGGTCGCGGACGTCGACGATGTCGACGCCCAGCTTCTGGCAGGCCCGCTTGAAGGACGTGTAGGTCCGGGAGCTGGGCTGCGAGAAGTAGAGCATCGCCGAACGATCTGCGAACTGTTCCTTGAGCAGCCGCTTGCCGTCGGGCTTGTCGCAGAGCTCACGGATCTCCTGCGTCAGCAGACAGATCCTGTCCAGGAACGGACGGTCGAACTGATCGACGCCGAGCACGTGCCGGACTTCCGGCCACCGATTGCTGTCCATGATATCTCCTCCGGCCCAACCTTAGCCGCGACGGCGAAGAGCGTCAACGCGGCGCATCACAAACATGGCGTCACCGAACGAGTAGAAGCGGTACTTCTTATTTATAGCCTCGGCATAAGAGCGAAAAACAAAGGCGCGACCGGCAAACGCGGAAACGAGCGCGAGCAACGTTGAGCGCGGCAGATGGAAATTGGTGATAAGCGCATCGACCACACGAAAACGGTATCCGGGAGTGATGAAGATGTTGATCCAGCCGCGTTTGACGCGCGCATCCGCCAACCCTTCAAGACAGCGCACCGTGGTCGTCCCAACGGCAATGACACGGCCCTTCCTTTTTTTCGTGGCACGGATCGCGGCAAGAGTCGCGGACGGAATCTCACCCCACTCGGCATGCATCTCGTGTTCCTCAAGCGTCGCCACGGTCACGGGCCGAAACGTGCCGATGCCGACATGCAACGTGACGGATGCGAAACGGATGCCGCGGCGCTTCAACCGCGCGATGATCTGCGGCGTGAAGTGAAAACCTGCCGTCGGCGCGGCCACACTCCCCTGCTTCTTTGCATAGACCGTCTGGTAATCGGCGAGCATCTTCGGCGCGCGACCGACATAGGGCGGCACGGGAATTGTGCCGTGGCGGTTGACAAAGTCGATGACATTCTCGGCCGAGAGCGGCGCATGGATCACCACGACGCCGTCGTCGTTCTTCCGCAGCACAGTGAACGGCACCCGACCGACAACGAGCGCGTCGCCCTCCCGCACTTTTTTCCCGGGTTTGAGCAGACATTCCCAGGTACTCGATATCTTCGCCTCTTCAACCGGTCGCAACAAAAACAATTCAACCTTCCCGCCTGTTGCCCGTCGTGCCATGAGCCGCGCCTTGAAAACCTTGGTGTCGTTCACGACGAGCAGATCACCTTGCGTCAGGTATGCACCGATCTCAAAAAACTGTCGGTGCTCCATGGTCTCCATCACCGGGTCGAGCACGAGCAAACGCGAACGGTCGCGCGGTCGAATCGGTTTCTGGGCGATACGCTCGGGCGGCAGGATATAGTCGAAAAGCGCGGTTTTCATGGCCACATCATGCCAAAGACCTCGAGACTTGCCTATTCCAAGAGGCTTTGCTAACATCCCGGCAACGTATGAAGAAAGAAATCCACCCGGAATACCACCCCAAGGCCAAGGTGATCTGCGTTTGCGGAAACACCTTTGAGACCGGTTCCACCGTTTCGGAAATCCGGGTGGAATTGTGTTCCCAGTGCCACCCGTTTTACACGGGCAAACAGAAACTCGTGGACACCGCCCGCCGCGTGGAGAAGCTCGCCGATCGCCGCGCCAAGCAAGCCACCACGATCCGCGGCGGCAAAAAGGCCAAAGTCGCGAAGCGCGTCGCCAAAAAGGCCGCCGCCCGCGTTGAATCCGAAAAAACCGAAGCGTAGATTCAGAAACGGTCCTGGGTCGCACCTGGGCCGTTTTTGATTTGATGCGCTACACTCCTCCCATGAACGATCACGCCGCTGACATCACCAAACTCCGCGCCCGCATCGCGGCGCTTGAAGCCGATCTTGCTGATCCGGCCGTGCTTGGCGATACCAAACGGTTGAAAGCGGCGAGCACGGAATACGCGCGGCTCAAACGGACCATCGACTTGGCCGACGAGCTTGTTGCGGTGGAGAAGGAGCTGACGGACATGCATGCCGCCGCGAGCGACGCCGAACTCGCTGCCATGGCTGCGGCAGAAATGCCGGAACTCGAAGCGCGCGTGACCACGCTGACTCAGGAACTCGAAGATGTCCTCGTTCCTCCGAACCCGCTCGACGAAAAAGACATTATCGTGGAAATCCGCGCCGGCACCGGTGGGGACGAGGCGTCGCTGTTCGCTGCCGAACTGTTCCGCGTGTACGCGCGCTATGCCGAGCGCCAAGGCTGGAAAACAACGCTCGTCTCCTCAAGCAAGACGGAACTCGGCGGCTTCAAGGAAGTCATCTTCGAAATCTCCGGACAAAATGCCTACCGCCACTTGAAGTACGAAAGCGGCGTGCACCGCGTGCAGCGCGTGCCGGAAACGGAGAAGGCCGGCCGCATTCACACCTCGACCGTGACTGTGGCCGTGCTTCCCAAAGTGGAAGATATGGAACTGGTGATCGATCCCAAAGAAATCCGCCTCGACACCATGACGGCCGGCGGCCACGGCGGTCAGAGCGTGAACACCACCTACTCGGCGGTGCGTATCACCCACTTGCCGACTGGCCTCATCGTCACCTGCCAGGACGAACGCAGCCAACAGCAGAATCGCGAGCGCGCCATGGGCATTCTCCGCGCCCGGCTGTTCGCGTTCCAAGAGGAGAAGCGCCACAAGGAACGTACCGAGGCGCGCCGCGGCCAGATCGGCACCGGCGAACGCTCCGAAAAAATCCGCACCTATAATTTCCCGCAGGACCGTCTTACCGACCATCGCATCAAAAAAACCTGGCACAATCTCCCGGGCATTTTGGACGGCGACATCGCGGAGATCGTCGCGGCGTTGCGCACTGCGGAACGGTCCGGCACCATGGGCAGCGGCGAGGAAGAATAATCGCGGAACATGACGATACACGAGGCGCTTCTGTGTAGTCGTATTCATCCGCTCGACGCGGAACTTCTGCTTGCACACGTACTTAAGGAATCCCGCGAACATCTTCTTGCGCACCCCGAAGAACGCCTCCGACCGGCGGCCCTCCGCCGGTTTCGTGGTCTTGTTGCACGCCGCCGGAAACACGAACCCGTTGCGTTCTTGATCGGCCACAAACATTTCTACGATCTAACGCTCGCGGTCGCTCCCGGCGTGCTCATCCCGCGGCCTGAGACGGAAATGCTCGTAGAGGAAGCAATCGCAACCGCGCCGAAAATGGTGATCGACGTCGGTACAGGATCCGGTGCCATTTCGCTTGCGCTCGCCAAGCACCTGCCGAAGACGCGCGTTATTGCCACCGATCTCTCCCTTGCCGCACTGCGCCTCGCCAGAAAAAATGCGCAGGTGCTCGGTCTGTCGAAACGCGTTCGATTTGTTCGCGCGGATATGTTGCAAAAACAGGGCGGGAAAAACCCGCCCCTACAGCCGGATATGATTGTCGCCAATCTGCCGTATCTGCCGACTGCCGTTTGGCGCAGCGCACCGCCGGATGTGAAACAGTACGAACCACGCAGCGCGCTCGACGGCGGTCGCGATGGACTGGATGCGTATCGACGATTGTTTGCCATGATCACTCATCAGGGCGTGATGAATCACGCCCTGACAACTGTCCTCATCGAAATTGATCCGTCGCAAAAACGAATCCTGCCGGTGGTCGTGAAACGTTTTTTCCCAAAAGGGCGCGTCACTTTTAAAAAAGACCTCGCGGGTCGCTGGCGGGTCGCCGTCATCCATCCATAAAAAAGAGGGGGCTCAGAGCGGCGCGCCAAAACGCGTTGGCATGTCCGCGGTCGTGACTTCGATCCAGGTCGGTCCGGGAATGAAGGAGATTTCTTTGCCGTCGACGGTTTCAAAATGGATGCGGTCTTCGGCTGCCAGCTTCTTCCAGCGGCCGGTGATCATGCGCCCGTCACGGAACACCCACGCTTTGCCCGAGCCGATCGTGCGCAGTTTGAGACGGCCGACGGCGTCCACAACCTGCGTTTCCGTGCGGATCACGACGACGTTTTTTGCCATGATCGGCGTCCCGTCGAGGTCGGCATGCGGCGCACCGGCCTGGAAGCGGCGCCAGGCGTTGTCGCCGTGCTGGTAGCGCCATTCGACGCGGTACGACGGCGCGGAAAAATCGATCACCAGGTTCGGTGTCGAGGTCGGCCGTTCTTCCGGCGTTTCCGGATCGGCATAGCGCCATGATGCGGCCGTGGAAGTCGCCGCCCAGGCGCGCTCCTCGCGCACGCCGTTTAAAAGCTCCACCGACGTGTACGCATTGTGCGGCGCGTATCTGCGGGAAGAACGCCAGAATGCGGTTGCGCCGTAGGCAAATTCGTCGATGTCGTGAAGGCGCAAACGTGCGATCTTCGTGAATGCCTCGGGTGATCCGCCGACATGCGCATAATCGGCACCGAGATCGAACGCCCAATCCAGGTAGTACGGCCGCGCACTGCGCACGGGACCGATTTCACGGACCGTGCTGCTTGCGGCGAAGACGGCGAGAAATCGGGTGATGCCGCCTTCGACCGGTGCTTCAAAAACGAGTTTGGCCGCGGAGAGTCCGGACTGCGACCGGCTGTCGCTGTGATTCTCGATCATCACGGCGAAGGGACGCAACGGCGTGCCGTCATCCGGCGTGCCGTCGAGCCAATTGCGGCCGATCGGTCCCTGATCAACAGGCGTAGGTGGTGCGTCAAAGGGCGCCAGATCGGGCTTGGGCGTCAACAGCAGAATGCCGACGCTGACGATGATGGCCACAAGAACGCCGACGCAAATCGCGGCAGCGCCGATTGCGAGCCGCGGGTTGGCCTTGGCCCAGACAATAATCTCTTTTTTCTTCGGGATGCGCATGCGGTACGAAACCGCCCCCGCTGAGCGGGGGCGGTGAGAAATCTCTTATTCTTTTTTGCCGTCCTTCTTGCCTTCCTTCTTCGTGTCCTTTGTATCCTTGGCGTCTTTGGCTTCTGCCGCCGGAGCCGCTGCCTCCTCGGCGCCCTCTTCGCCTTCCTTCTTCTTGCCTTCAACCATCTCGATCTGCGAGACGTCGCCGACCTGTGCGGTTTCCATGGCCTTGATTTGATCTTCGGTAAGCGCGGCAGCAACCGTCACAACGACGTCGTCGGCATTGGCCTGAGCAACGAGCCCGGCCGGCAGCTTCAGATCGCGCACACGGATCGTCTGGCCGATCTCGGTGAGACCGGTAAGATCGACGATGATTTCGGAAACGAGATCGCCCGGCAGACCTTCCACCTCGAGCGATTCGTGGACCTTGGTGATGACCACGGCCTGACCCTTGGCGACCGGCGCTTCGCCGACGAGCGTCAGCGGGATGTCCGCGGTCGTCTTTTCTTTCATGTTCACGGCGCGCAGATCAACGTGGCTGATGCGGTTGGTCATGACGTTCTGCTGCACGTCCTGAATAAGCGCCTTGATCGGGGCGCCGCCGTCGACACTGACGTCAACGAGCGTGGACTCACCAGCGGACTCAAAAGCCTTTTCGAACACCCGGGCGTCAATTTCCAGGTTGCGCGGATCAGTGCCGAAGCCGTACATCACGGCGGGAAGCACGCCCTTGGCGCGCAATAGTTTCACTGGTTTGCCGGTGATGGTGCGGGTGGTGGCGGAAAGCGTGATCGTCTGCGACATAACAGTGTTACAAAAGTCTTGAAATGATGTCGGTGGGAAGCGCGTGGGCCGCAAGCACGTGATCTGCGGAGACCGGGGGTGCTTCGCGAAAGCGCTGTGCATCTTCGAAGGACAGGTCCGTGATCAAACCGACCGACGAAACACCGGAGGGCGTGACCATGACGAGCGTGAGCATGGCGTTGCCGCAGCCGCCGCAGGCGACGTGGAGCAGGCGCTCCTCGCCATGCGCGCCGAGCACGCGGGCGCGGTGCGGATCGTAGCTTGCGGCGCACAACGGGCATGCGGCGAGGTTCGTCACCCCGTCCGAAGACGCGTGCGGCTGATGATGCTGACGCTTGGGCATGGGCGTGAAAAAGTACTTCAAGCGTAGCCCATCGCGGCAGACCTTACCATCCGCGCTCCAACACGTCAATCGTCGTCAGTGCCGCCGACCGCTGGCGCACGGCGATGCTCTCGAGTATCCCCACCATGATCATGGAAAACAGCAGGGAAGAGCCGCCATAGGAGATGAAGGGCAGGGCAATGCCGGTGACCGGCATGAGCCCCATATTCATCCCCACGTTGGTGGTAATCTGAATCGTAAACAGGATGGCGATGCCGGCGGCAATATGCGCAGTGAAGGTGTCGGTGGCCAGCCGTGCCAAACGGATGGCGCGCCACACGAGAAGCGCGTAGAGCACGAGCACCGCCACCACGGCCACAAAGCCCATTTCTTCCGCGACCACTGCGAAAATGAAGTCGGTCTGCGCCTCGGGCA
>JBBUJK010000041.1:0-15720 GCA_038054875.1 Patescibacteria group bacterium | reverse complement strand
CCCAAGGCAGTCGAGAACATCTTCGCACACCTCATGGGTGCGCACTCGACCCACACCAAGAAGGAAAAATACTGGGAAGGGAAGATGCACCCGGTCTTCAGCTTTGAGATCGTGTCCATCGAGGGTTATGTCCAGTTCCTGATCCGCGTCTGGTCCAAGTACCGGGACCTTGTGGAAGCGGTGGTCTACGCACAATACCCGGAGGCGGAAATTACCGAAGTCGAGGACTACGTGCTGAACGCACCGCAGAAGTGGCCGTGGCCCAACAAGGAGTGGGGATTCTTCGGTTCGGAATTCGTGCTGAGCAAGCAGGAGTATTACCCGCTCAAGACGCACCAGGACTTCACCGATCCGGTCAGCGGCGAATTTAAGGATCCGATGGCCGGACTTTTGGAAGCGTTGGCCAAACTGCGTCCGGGGGAGCAGGTCTGGTTGCAGATGCTGGTGACAACCGTTTCCCAGGACTGGAAGGATCCGGGCGAAAAACTCGTCAAGAAGTTGATCGGCACAAAAGAAAAACCAAAGGTCACGATGCTCGATACGATCATGGATTTGCCGCTCGCGGCCCTCGATGCCGGCGTCACTGGCCTCATGGGCGGCGAAGCGGCTAAACCCGTGCAGAAAAAGGACGAGGCACGTTCCCAGATGCTTTTCCTTTCGCCGGGCGAGCGTTTCGTTGTGGAACGCGTCGAACAGAAGTTGTCTAAGATCGGGCTGAAAACGAAACTTCGCTTCATTTACATCGCACCAAGAAAGAATGTCCGCACAGGCACCATCATCTCCTTTGTCCGCGGCGCGCTGCAGCAGTTCACGACGCTGAACATGAACAAACTCGGGTTTTACGGCCCGGTCACGACCAAGTACGACTACTTCTGGCAGCTCAATCCGATATACTTCTACTTGTCCGGCACGTTTTATAAAACGACCAACGAGCGCATTAAGTCGATTTTCCTGGCGTACAAGTACCGCTCCAACTGGCGCGGCGCACCGGCATACATCCTGTCCACGGAGGAGCTGGCTTCGATCTGGCACTTCCCGTCTCTCTTGTTGAAGATGCCGTCCCTGAAGAAGACCGAATCTAAGCGTGCTGAGCCGCCGATCCGTTTGCCGGTGGAACGGCCGCCGGTGTTCGCGCCCAGACAGGCCTCGGCCGCCGCAACAGGGGAGCCACCCGCGAACCTTCCCGGAGGGTAAACTATGGCTTCCTACCCCCACGACCACGAGGACGAGATCAACCTCTTTGCCGAGACCAATTACCGCAACGCACGGCGGAAATTCGGCATCAAGACGGACGATCGGCGCCGGCACGTGTATGTGCTCGGCAAAACCGGCATGGGAAAAACGACGCTTCTCGAGAACATGATCCTGAACGACATCGCCGCCGGTCACGGCGTCTGCTATGTCGACCCGCACGGCGACACGGCCGAAAAACTCCTGAACTTCATTCCCGCGAATCGCATCAACGACGTCGTCTATTTCAACCCCGCGGACCTTGATTTTCCAATCGGCTTCAACGTGCTCGAAGCCGTGGATGAAGCGAGCAGGCCGCTGGTCGCGCAGGGACTCATGGGTGTCTTCAAGAAGATCTGGCCGGACGTCTGGAGCGCGCGCATGGAGCACATCCTGAACCAGTGCATTTTGTCGCTGCTCGAATACCCGGACTCTACGCTCTTGGGCATCAATCGCATCCTGGTCGACAAGGAATTCCGCAAGCGCGTGGTGTCCCAGATGAGGGACCCCGTGGTCAAGGCCTTCTGGGTGGATGAGTATGCGCGCTGGGAGGACCGTTTTAGGAACGAAGCCATCGCCCCGATTCAAAACAAAGTCGGCCAATTTCTGGCAGCCACGATCATCCGCAACATCGTTGCCCAGGTGAAGTCCACGATCAACATTCGTGAGATCATGGATGAAGGTAAGATTCTGATCATCAACCTGGCCAAGGGCCGCATCGGTGAAGACTCGTCGCGTCTCCTGGGTGGCATGATCATCACCAAACTACAGCTCGCAGCCATGGAACGCGTTGACATGGCGGAGGAGGAACGCCGCGACTTCTATCTGTATGTCGACGAATTTCAGAATTTTGCTACGGCCAGTTTCGCGAACATCTTGTCCGAGGCGCGCAAATACCGGCTGAATCTGATCGTCGCCCACCAATACATCGAGCAGTTGGATGAGGATTATGTGCGTCCGGCCGTCTTCGGCAACGTCGGCACGATGATCTTTTTCCGCATCGGAGCCGCGGACGCCCTCTTCCTGGAACAGGAAGTTGCGCCGCGCTTTCTCCCGGAGGATTTGACGAACCTGACGAAGTTCGAAGTCTACATCAAACTTATGATAGACGGCGTGGCCTCGGAGATTTTTTCCGCGAACACGCTGCCGCCGATCAACCAAAGCACCGACAGCGCCGAACGGGTCATCAAAGTGTCCCGCGAACGGTATGCCCGGCCGCGCGCAGAAGTGGAAGAAAAGATCATGCGCTGGGCCGGATTCCTTGGAGGAACAGAAAGTACGCCGCAGCTCGTTGCACAGGCCCCACGTCCCGCGCCTGCATTCGTTCCGACGATCGTTTCCGCACCTGCGCCTGCACGGCCTGCGCCGGTAAAGTTCGTTCCGACGCTTGCCGCGAAACCGGTCGTCAAGCCCGTGCCGGTCAAAGCCGTCAAGACGCTCATCAACGCCACCTGTTCGCGTTGTAAAAAAGTCATGCAGCTGACGTTTCAACCGGATCCGAGTCGGCCGTACTTTTGCGACGATTGTTTTAAAATAGTGAAAGAGGAGCGCAAAAAGGCAGCGGAAATTCCCGTTGAAGCTGCGCCACCGGAACCGGCCATGAATGTGCCGTTATCCGCAATCAGCGCCGCCAAGCCGGTCGCATTTTCTGCCTCTGGCGGACAACATACGAGCGGTCGTCCTGCCCCAGGAGAAGTCGTCTCGTTCGATGATCCGCAGCAGCCATGAGACGCCTTATTGCGATCGTTGCTCTCTTTATGGCTATCGCACCAGCATCGGCGCAGGCGCGCAATTTTTCTGATCTGCAAACGGACCTGGTGGCCGCACCGTATCGTATGGCCATGGCCGTGGCCGTGGCGGACTTCCATCCGTTGGCGTCGCTCTCGGCGTCCATGCGCCGCGGCATGGCGTCTTGGGACGAATTCTCGTTGCGCGTGCAAGATGTCGCCGTGATCGGCTGGGGCCGTCTCGTGCTCGGCGCCGAGGAAGTGCGTGCGACTGCTGATCGTGGTCTGGTCGCGTTTGTGAACCGGCTCTTCGCCGAGCCTCTTCCGCACGCCGCCGTGCCCGCGGCCATCGGTACCGCCGCGCTTGCCCCGAGCCTGCCCCGAACGGAGTCGAGGGGCCGTGTCGAGGGGCCTGCGTTCGATTCCGCCGCCCGCTGGATGGATGATGTAGAGCGCTTGTTCCGTTCATCTCCTTGAGCATGAAAACAGCTACTTCTGACGTGCGGGCCGCGTTGCCCGCCGTGTGTGCAGTTCTGGCCGCTGCTGCGGCGCTGTTTGTGTTTATCCCGGGGGCGGCCGATCCGATCGGTGATGCCCGTGCCGCATTGGTGCTGGCGTTGGTCATTGCCGGATGCACATTGGGCCGTGAGACATTGTTGCGCGCTCGTCCTGGTCGCGTGTTTCTTGTTGCGATTGCCGCTTTTGCTCTCACCGTATGCGTGTCGCTTCTGACGAGTAGCAATGCGAGTCGCGGGTTCTGGGGGAGTCCAGTGCTCTGGACTGGTTCGGCGACGTTGCTCCTCGCCGCGGCAGGAACCTTCCTTCTGTCATCAGCTATTGTCGGCCGTGCGCGGAACGTCTTGCCTGCAGTGCTTCTCGGTCTGTTGACGCTGCACCAGGCGCTGTTCCTTCTTAAAACGTTCCTGCCGCAGCTCCCGATGCCGACGGCGTTTGCCGCGTCTGCACCGACGTCTGTTGCGCTGTTGTCCGTCATCGCAGTTCTTCTTTCCCTGGGGTACGCACTCGCCGCAGGCCGTGCCGCCCCGGCTCGCATTGCGGCGCTTGCCGTTGCCGTACTGCACATCGCCGTTCTTATTCGTGCAGACCGCGCAGCCATCTGGGCAACGCTTTTTGTGGGACTCGTCGTCCTGTTGATCCACGTTGTGCGGCGGTTCGACCAGGTTCACCGGCCGACCACGCAGGCCGCGTTCGTTGTCGCGGCACTTTCCCTCGTCCTCACTTTCATCCGCGTGCCATCGCCCATCGCAGCCAATCTTCCGATAGAGATCAACGTCCGTCAGCCGGATACCATCGTGGCGCTGGCGCATCTGTGGAAACAGGACCCGCTATCGATCGTTGGCGTCGGCCCTGGTGGATTCGCCGATGCCTTCGCCCGCGTCCGTCCGGATTCTCTCAGCACGACGTTACTCTGGAACGTCCGCATTCCGGTCCCTGCATCGACCCTCCTGCAGTTGCTGTTTGAAATCGGTCCCCTGGGCACGTTGGCGTTCGTTGTCGTACTCGGCGCGGCCTTTGTTTCTGGCTGGCGACTGATCGGCGCGCCGCCGCAGGTGAAAGGCATCCGCCGCGTCTTTGCGCGTCGCGTCATCCCGGACACGGACGGCGCTGCACTCGCCGCCGGTGTGTTTGCCGCCGCAGCTGCCCTGACGTTCGCAGCGACGATTCTGTTCTTGCCTCAGGCCGCCGTGCTTTTCTTGGCGCTCCTGTCCGGTTGGCTCGCAGCACAGGACACGGAACCCGCCGCCAAGGCCGACGGCAGACAGGCGCTCCTGGCCGGTTGGCTCGCGGCAGGATTGTTTGCTCTCACCGTGCTGGCGCTTGCTTCTGTTGTTTGGCTGACCGTTGCGCAGCGCGCCGCCGGTCGTTTGGTTGCTGCGACAGATGCCGCGGCAGAGGATGCCGCGTATGCTGCGGTCGTTCGTTGGAATCCCGTTCCGGAATGGCAGGCCATCAGTGCATTGCAGATGTTGTATCGTGCGGCCAATGCAACGGATGAGGCGTCTGCCAAGGCTGCGCTCACCACGGCGATTGCACGGGCACGTGCCGCGGCCACGGGTCCCGCTTCTGCCGCGACGTTCGAAGCGGCAATTACCGTGGGCATGCAAGCGCAGGCCGCCGGTGCTGATGTGCCCGAACTCGAAGGGTGGATTACTGCGGCTCGAGCGCGTGAACCGAACAACGCCATCTTTGCGGTGGCAGCCGGTGACTTCGCTGATCTGAACGGAAATGCGGCAGCAGCCGAAGCTGCGTATCGTGATGCCGTACGTATCGCGCCACGCCTTCTGATCGCCCGGGCGCGTCTGGCTGGACTTTTGGCCCGGACAGATCGGCTGGAAGAAGCGGTTCGCATTGCCGAAGAAATTGTTGCAAGTGCGTCGGCCGCTGGTGGTGATCCGTCCGCATATGTTCTGTTGGCCCAGCTTTTGGAACAGCGTGGCAGCACCGCGGATGCGGTGCGTTGGTATCAGGCTGCCGCAGCGCTTGCACCCGGCAATCGGGAATTGCAGGCGCGCATTGAACGGTTGACCGGCGCCACATCCACGCCGGCCGAAGACCTGCGGCAGCCCGCCACGCCATGACGCCGGTGACGCTGACAACCGACGACGGCGTGATCATTCACGGGGTGATCCAGGAAGCGCGCCCCTCGACTCGCTCCGGCTCGCTCGGGGCAGGCTGGGCGTTGCTTTTGCACATGATGCCCGCGACCAAGGAGTCGTATCTGCCGCTCATGGATGCCTTGGCTGCGCGCGGCGTGTCTTCGCTCGCCATTGATTTCCGCGGGCATGGCGAGAGCGTACATGGTCCAACCGGTCTGCTTGATTATCAGACGTTCTCGTACGAACAGCATAAAGCGAAGATTAAAGACATCGAGGCGGCCGTTGCCTTGCTCGAGAAAACGTACGGCGTCGGTACGCGACAGATCGCGTTCGTCGGCGCATCCATCGGCGCGAATCTGGCCATCCAATATGCTGCGGCGCATGCCGACGTTCCCGGCGTGGTCGCTCTTTCTCCCGGCCTCAACTACCGGGAGATCGCCACCATGCCGCTCGTGCAATCCCTGACGCTCGACCGGCACCTGTTTCTCGTGGGAAGCGCTGACGATGAAATTTCTGGACCGGCAGTCGAGAAGCTTTTTGAACGGTCACTGGCACAGACGGACATCAAACAGTTTCTGGATGCCGGACATGGCACGCGCATGTTTGAAAAGTACCCCGCCTTCCTCGAAGAAATCGCCGACTGGGTCGCCGCGCGCTTTGGGGATTGACGTGCCGTGTTTTTTGGTGTTAGGGTGCTTTCTTCCCGGAGGTGGGAATGATGGAAGAAACACCGAGTTCGCATCGGGTCTTCCGCGTCCTCCCCGGGTTGATCGATATGACTCTGGGGGGCGTGGGCGCGCGATACGTGTACGCGCTCTTTGCGGAAGACACTACGGCAGAATACGTTGAGGGATCGCAAGGTCCCGAGTACGGCGTGGTGCGGATTTTCTCCGGTGACGAGGAAATTCGCAGGTTGGATTGGTCGGGCGCGGCGGTTAAGAACGCAATTGCCAAGAAGCCCGACGTGTTCCGGGTGGTCATCCATCGTATCCAGACGGACATGCGGAGCGGCTTGGGCCGTATCTGGACCATTGACCGCATTGTTGAACCGACATGCGGTCTGGCGCTCGGATTTGTCCGTGCCGAACCATCGGAGAAACTTGAATTACCGCCATGGGTCTCGCGCGAGATTACGCACGACGAGCACGACACGTCGCTCGGTCTGTTGCGCCGTTATCGGAAATTGCTCCAGCTGGTGCAGAGCGTTTCCGATGACTGAGGGCCGCTCCGGTGCGCCCTCGTTTTTTATGGAAATCACCACTGCACAATTCAGACCCCGCGTCCTCGTCGGCATGTCCGGCGGGGTGGATTCGTCGTTGGCGGCGGCGCTGTTGTTGGAACAGGGATACGACGTAGTCGGCTGCTTTTTGAAGAATTGGTCGGATACCAAAGACGAGTCCGGCGCCTGCGCCTGGCGCAGCGACCGGCGCGACGCGCTGGCCGTCGCAGCCAAGCTCGGCATTCCGCTCGTCACGGTGGATGCGGAGGACGTGTATCGCGCCACGGTGGTTGAGCCGCTGTACGCGGAATACGCCGCCGGCCGCACCCCGAACCCGGACGTGCGCTGCAACGAGTTCGTGAAGTTTCCGGCGCTGGCCGCCGAAGCTGCGCGCCAGGGCTGTGCCTGGATCGCCACCGGCCATTATGCGCGCGTCCGTCACGCGGAAGGGGGGAGCGTCTTACTCAAGGCCGCCGACCCAGAAAAAGACCAGACCTATTTTTTGTGCCGCCTGCCGCAGAAACTCCTGGCGCGGACGCTGTTTCCCATTGGTCACCTGACCAAGCCCCAGGTGCGCGAAGAAGCGCGCCGGCGCGGACTCTCGACGGCGGAAAAAGAAGAGTCGATGGGGATTTGCTTCGTCGGCAAGGTTTCGTTGCCGGATTTCCTGCGCCAACGGATTCCCGATGCGCCGGGCGAGATCGTCACGACGGACGGTGCCGTAGTTGGGCGCCATGACGGCGTGCATCGCTTCACCATCGGCCAGCGGCACGGGCTGGGCGTCGGCGGCGGTGATCCCTGGTATGTCATTACAACGGATCCGGAAACGCGCCGCGTTGTGGTTTCTCAGAACGAAAACGACCTGCTCTCTCCGGAGATGCAGGTCGGCGACGCGCATTGGATCGCTGCGGCGCCGACGCTGCCGGCGCGGCTTGGCGTGCGCATTCGCCATCGGCAGGAGATCGTTGCCGCAGACGTGGAAGCGGCGGGGGAGATGCTGACCGTTCGTTTCTCGTCGCCGGTGCGCGCGGTGACACCCGGACAGTCCGCAGTGTTCTACGACGGCGACGTCTGCCTGGGCGGCGGCACGATCATGTCCGCTTGACCGGTCTAGTGCGATCGGGTTTCAATGAGGGCAGGAGGCAAACATGTCAGAGAAGAAGTCAGCAACGATCCGGGGAGACCAGCTATTGCTTGCTCTCAACGTCATCGACGCAAGCAGAATGCCGATCGAGAATTGGCGGAGACAGCCGAATTGGTTCGAGGAGAACAACCACTTCGGCATTGACCTGCCGAAGACACAGGAACTGCTTCGCACGCTGTTCAATCATGGAAGGGTCGCGGACTACTCCGATCAGCTGATGTATCGGATGTACCCACTTTTGCGGGCGTCCGTGGATGGCGTTTCCGAGGCGCGGTTCGATATCGAGGCACTCATATGTGCCTTCCTGTTCGATCGGTTGGGCACATCCGGCGGCACGATGCGTCGCGATGACCCGAATCTCCGTCGGTTTCTGACGCTCATCGCGTCGGGAGAGCTCACGCTCGCCGACTTCAAGGCGTAGGCCGTCACCCGTGGGTGCCGGCCTCTTTTTATTGTCGTCCCGAGGAGCCGCGCGACGAGGGACCCCCGATCATTGGGTCGGAGGTCCCTCGCTGCCGCTCGGGAAGACGGGCATCAGCTTCCAGCGCCCTTGTCCTCGGTGATGTGGGCGACCTTCCAATGCAGCGTGCGGCGGTGAGGTCTGCCTGGGCGGGGGAGCGATCATCGGTTGAGAGACAAAAAACACCCCCGCTGTCGGGGGTGTTTTTGGCTTTTTTCTTAGCGAGTCAGACTGATCGTCGAGCCGAGCTCCACCGAGGGGGCGTCGACCGTGATGCGTCCGTCGGCGCCGCGGGAAATGGCGTAGCCGGAGGCGTAGTCGGTGACCGACGTCCACTGCGCGCCCGATGCGGACGGATCGACCGGCATGGCCGAGATGAAGTTCGTCACGAGGCACGGGGCGATGTTGTAGCCGCCCGTGGACGACATGAGGGTCGACGTCGCCGGGATCGCGCCGCTTGTGCAGACGAACGTACCGCGGTTCTCCGCCATGTTGGAGCTGATGGCGCTCATGACCGTGTTGAGGTGCGCGTACCGCGTCGAATTCCGAGCGGAGGCGAATTGACGGGCCGGGTTGAGCGCGACGACGACGATACCGATCAGAATGGCGATCAGCGCCATCACGATGAGTATTTCGAGGAGCGTGAAACCTTGCCGGCGTTTAAGGATGTGCATAGCCCACAGACAATGATTATGTTGGATATAGAATATCAGCTATTTTTAGGTGATACAACTACTCCTGCGGCCGACAAAGGCGTATACTGTCCATATGTCTATGCCGCAATTGAAACCCGGGGCGGCCGATTCCAAAGCAAAGGAAACGATCGAAGACCAGATGCGGAAATCCGTGCAGGATTCCCAGAAGATATTGGCGCTGCGCGGGATGCAGAAGCTCGAAAAGACGACCATTAAGGAACTCGCGGACGGCATTGTCCGATACGCGTATACCTCCCGGGCCTCGGACATCCACGTGGAGCCGGAGGAATCATTCCTCGTCATCCGGTATCGCATCGACGGCATCCTCCACGACGTCCTGCTGTTGCCGAAAGCCGTGCATGCCATGCTCATTACGCGCGTCAAGGTGCTTTCTGAGCTGCGCACGGATGCCCATCTGGAGGCCCAGGACGGACGTTTCCGCCTGGTGTTCGACGACATGCCGGTCGACGTGCGCGTTTCCATCACGCCGACGTACCACGGCGAGAACATCGTCATGCGTCTGCTTGTCGGTCAGGCCAAGTCCCTTGCGTTGCACGAACTCGGCATGTCGGAGAGGGATTTGGGGACGGTGGAAAACAGCCTCCGCAAATCCTACGGGATGATCCTTGCAACCGGACCGACGGGCTCCGGGAAAACGACGACCCTGTATTCCATCCTCCAGGTGCTGAACACGCGACAACGCTCGATCATCACCATCGAGGACCCGATCGAATACGCCATGGCCGGCGTCACGCAGATCCCGGTGAACGTCCGCACCAATCTGACATTCGCACAGGGGCTGCGCTCGATTGTCCGTCAGGACCCGAACATCATCATGGTGGGGGAGATTCGCGACCAGGAGACCGCCGGCATCGCCGTCAACGCGGCCATGACGGGACATCTGCTGCTTTCGACCCTGCACACCAACGACGCCGCCGTCACGCTGCCGCGCCTGCTGGACATGGGCATCGAACCGTTTTTGATCGCGTCCACCGTCAATGTGGCCATCGGCCAGCGCCTGGTCCGGAAACTGTGCAGAATCTGCGCAACGAAACGGAGCCTCACTGTCGTGGAACGCAGCAGCCTCAAGAACGTCATTCCCCCGGACTTGCTGATGAGAACAGCGCTCTTCGCGGAACCGGTCGGCTGCAAGGATTGCAATAACACGGGGTACTCCGGACGCATCGGCATTTACGAGGTGATGGAGATTACCGAACAAATTCGGCACATGATCATGCAGCGCGAAAATGCGGACGGCATCCGGCAGGCGGCCGTTCTGGGCGGCATGACCACCATGGTCATGGACGGGGTCAGAAAGGCCGCGGACGGCGTGACGTCCATCGCGGAGGTCCTGCGCGTCATTCAGGAGTAACGCTATGGCCCGTGTAAAGGAGGAACGGCAGCCGTGGTCGACCAACATCCCGAAGTTCGCGTGGATCTCTTCGAAGGAACGGATCACGCTGTTCAAATACCTGGGCATCATGACGGATTCCGGCGTGCCCCTCGAACGGAGTCTTCAGGCCATGCACAACCAGGTGCGGTCGAAGACAATGCACCAGGTGCTGCACATCATGCTCAGCGACGTTTCTTCCGGCCAGTTCCTTTCCTCGAGTATGAAGAAGCTGCCGCATCTTTTCAATAATCTGTTGACGCAGCTCGTTTCCGTCGGAGAGGAGTCGGGGACCATGACCGAAAGTTTTCTCCACATCAGCGCCTATCTGGAAAAGGCGCACGATCTGCAGAACAAGATACGCAGCGCAATGTTGTATCCGGTGATCGTCATCGCGGGAACTGTGGCGATCGCCGTCTACATGCTGTTCGTCCTGCTGCCGCAACTGCAGCCGCTCTTCATTTCCCTGAACGTGAAGCTGCCCTGGACGACCCAGCTCGTCCTGAACCTGTCCCAGTTTCTTATCGCGTACGGCGTCCACGTCCTCGTGGGTTCCATCGTCCTCGCCGCGGGCTTCGTTCTCTTGCTTCGTCTGCCGCGCTTTCACTACGCCGTTGACGCGCTCCTGCTGCGTATGCCGATTCTCGGACCGGTCATCATCAAGACGGAGATCACCCAGCTGTCTGCCGTCATCTCGACGCTGCTGAAATCCGGCATCCCGATCGTCGAGGGATTCTCGATCGCAAGCGCCGCCATCAACAATCGCGTCTATCAGCGCGAGCTCGCCATGATCGGCGAGACCATCCAGGAGGGAAAGAACGTGTCCGAGCAGATGTTGAAAAATCCCCGGCTTTTCCCCCCGTTCGTCAGTCAGATGATCAGCGTGGGCGAGGAAACCGGACGGCTCGATGAGTGCTTCCAATACCTGTCCACCGTCATGGAACGAGAAGTGGACGACGCCACCAAAAATCTCACCACGATTCTCGAGCCGCTCTTGATGGTGCTGATCGGTGTGCTGGTCGGGTTCATCGCCATCTCCATCATCACGCCGATCTACCAGCTGACGCAGGGAATAGATACGGTGCGATAACGCGCATGCGCGGCTTCTCACTCATCGAAACGACCATCGTGACCGCGTTGATGCTCATACTCGCGGGAATTGGCGCAACGTTGTCCTTCGCCTACCTGAGTGCGCAGCGTTTGGGCGCCGCCGGGGAGACCATTGCGGCGGAGATCGCCCAAGCACGATCGGACGCGTTCACGCAGACCGACGATCAGGCGCACGGGGTCGAAGTGTTCACGGATCACGTCGTGCGCTTTGAGGGAGCAACCTATGCGTCGCGCATCTCTGGCAAGGACGTGACCACCGATCTGCAGGGTCCGGTCACCGTCTCCGGCCTCACGGAAGTCGTCTTTCCGTCGGGATCGTTGCGACCGGTGACGAACGGAACGCTCACTCTTGAAGACGGCAGTCAGTGGTACCTCATTCATGTTTCTCCCTATGGCGTGGTCGAATCCGAGAAGGGCGCAGAGTAGCGTCGAAGTCATGATCGCGCTTGCGCTGTTCGTCCTCATGACGATGGCGGCCTTCACGCTGTTCGGCACGACCCTGTCCCAGGATGCGCTCAGCCGGGAACGGCAAACCGCCCAGAACGCGGTGCAGGAAGGGCAGGAGGCGGTACGGCAGATCCGCAACGCCGATTGGGACGCATTGACCGCGGGAACCCACGGGCTCGTCCTAAGCGGGGGCATGTGGTCGTTCAACGGAACGGAAGACGTCCAGGATATCTACCACCGTTCCGTGGTCGTCACGGACGTCGGCAACGACGCACGGGACGTGGCCGTGACGGTGCAATGGACGTCGGCGGGAGGCGGCAACGCGACCGCCGCGGCGAGCGCGCGGCTCACGAACTGGCAGGCGCCGCCGCTTCCGTCCGGGAGCAACTGCAATGAGGCGTCCTCGAGCGGTAATTGGGCCAATCCCGTGGTCATCGGCTCGGCGGATATCGGCGCCGGCAACCAGGGAACGGATGTTGTCGTGAACCTCCCCTACGTCTACGTGAGCGGCGTGGCCGCGAGCGCCTCCAAGCCCGATCTCTTCGTGTTTGACGTCTCGAATCCCGCGTCACCGACGTTGGTCGGGAGCATCGACATCGGCTCGGGCGGCATCAACGCCCTTTTCCTCAAGGGCGACTACCTGTACGCGGCATCACCGAACGACAGCAAAGAACTGATCGTTTTCGACATTTCCGCTCCCACGTCGACCATCGAGGTCGCGTCCGTCAACCTGCCCGGAAGCGCTAATGCGTTGTCCGTCATCGTGCAAGACACGCTTGTCGCGATCGCACGGTCGCAGAGCTCCAACGATGAGATCTATTTCTACAACGTCACCGATCCGGAAAGCCCGTCGCAGGTCGGGACGGAGAACGTGGCCGGCGCGGTCAACGACTTCGCCACCAGCGAAACCTATCTGTATGCCATCACGTCGGCGGCCGACGAGGACATCTACACCTACGACATCACCGACAGCCTTAATCCGATGTTGGTTTCTATCTTCGATCTGGAAGATGGTACCCAGGACATCAGCATCGCCTACCAGGATCCAGGCATCCTGTTCATCGGCAACCAGGCTAATCTCTTCATCGTCATCGACGCTTCGGACCCGTTGCAGATGGTCGAACTCGCGTCCGTGGGGACCAACGGCGAGGTGCGCGACGTCGTCTGCACCGTGGGAGATCTCGCCTTCCTGGGGACGACAAGCAGCAATAGCGAATTCCAGATCCTCAACATTTCGGATCTCGACAACGTCTACCTGTACGCCTCTCTGAACTTTCCCCAAATGACCGGCGGCGTGGCCTTCGTTGATAACAAGGCCTACGCCGCCGTCCGCAGCAACGACGCCTTGCGCATCATCGGGCCAGGACCTTAACCGTGCCTATGCGTACCGGCTTCACGCTCATCGAAACTGTCCTCTACACCGCCCTGCTTGTTTCCGGCATGGTGGTGCTGACGACCATCCTTATTTCCGGACTCAATACGCGTTCGCTTATTACCGGAGAGCAGCAGTTGGTGTCGAATCAGCAGCTCGCGGAGCTCACCATCGTGGAACGGTTGGGACAGGCGGGTTCGGTGGTCGCGCCGACCTCCGCCACCTCAACCCAGCTCGTGATCAATTCGCCGACCCCGTCGGACGACCCGGTCACGTTCCAGGTGACCGACGGCATCTTGACCATGACGCTCGGGGTGCAGGCGCCGATCGCGCTCACCAACAACACCGTTCGCGTCTCCGCCTTCACGGTGACGCGGCTGACCGCGACGCCGCCGTCGGTGCAGATCGCCATCACCTACGAAACGGACACGGCGTCCGGCGCGACGCCGCGCATCGATTCGGTGTTCACGTACACGCTTCGCCATGAATAACCGACGCGGCTTCAGCCTGATCATCAGCGTCACCATCATCGGCACGGTGTTGATGTTGGTGGCGATTTCCTCGACCCGCGTGCTGCTGCAACAACTCGCCAGCTCGGTCGGGCTGGAGGACCATATCGCCGCCAAGTACCTGGCGGAGGGGTGCGCGGAGCAGGCGCTGCTGCGGGTGAGCAAGGATCCGCAGTACGCCGGCGATGAGACCGTCACGATCGACGGATTGCCCTGCACGATTCGACCTAAAGAACTCAGCGGCTCCAATACCGTCTTCACGACCGAGGTGCAATTGAATACTCGCTTCTACCGTCTGCGGGTCGAGCTCTCCAGTATCAGTCCGGTGACGATTTTTTCCTGGGAACGCGTCGCCTCTTTCTAGCGCCCCTCGACGCGATCCTTCGACTTCGGGACGATTTTCAGCCGGTCGTAAAATCCGGGCGCAACGTTTCCGGGTGCGGCAGTTCAGTACCCAGGCGCACCACGCAGTACACTTGAACCTCGCGGCCGATGCGGCCGGCGAGTTTGCGCATTCCGGCAGGAAGGTCCGGCCGTAGACGGTCATGCGCCAACGACCCTTGTCTTCCGTGAAGCGGGCCACGCGCCAGTGTCGTTTCCGGCGGTGAATAAAACCGAGCAGGGGAGGTGGTTGCAGTTCCTTGAGAACGCAGAAGATGAAGGCGTCCGGAGCGGGGCGTCCCATGGTGGCGCCCCGAGCGTCGGTCAGGGCGTATCCGCACTCCTGGATGATGTCGTGGAGGCGGTTCATAGGTTCTCTTTTACGTACCATGCCGCCCCCGGGGGCGGTCAACCAGACCTTTCCACAGCCAATGGTTTTTGCTATTGTTTTGACATGAGGAATCGTTCCGCTATCGCATTTTTGGCTGGAATTTGCGTGCTTCTCCCGCAGGCGGTAGGAGCAGCCGTGATCAAGGCACCGGTCCTCACTGCGGGCTACGTGAAATATCCGCGGGAGATGTTGACCGCAAAATCGGCCATTGTTATTGATGCGGTCACGGGCGAAGCTTTGTTCGAATACCATGCCGATGATCCGCGCGTGTTAGCATCGCTGACCAAACTCATGACCGCGGTCATCGCCCTTGAACAGCGACCAGTCTGGAGCCGGACGGTCACGATCGCTGCAGCGGACGAGGTGGGCGGCGGACGACTGCGTCTGAACGCCGGTGCGCGCTTCACGTGGCGCGATGCCTTCGCCAGCACGCTGATCGCCTCGACGAACAACACGGCGATGCTGCTCATGCGCACGTCCGGGTTGGCGCCACAGATTTTCTTGCGCGAGATGAACATCCGCGCCGCGACGCTCGGCATGTGGGACACCGTTTTCTATGATCCGTCCGGCATGGACGTGCACAACGTGTCCACGGCGCGCGATTTGGCCCGGCTGGCGCGCTACGCCTTCGCCAACCAGAACATCCGCCGCTATACCACGACCGGGAAATACACCTTCACGTCCTATGCGCCGGCATCGGTCGCTAAGGAAGTCAAAAATACCAACCGCTTGCTCGTCGTGGACCCGGACATCTATATTACCGGCGGGAAAACCGGGTATCTGGAGGAATCATTGTATAATCTTGCGGTCCGGGTGCGGCAGAACGGCCGCGAAGTGATCGTCGTGACGCTCGGCGCGGATTCCCGCGAAAAATCATTTAATGAAACGAAATCTCTTGCTCACTGGGCCTTCATCAACTATGTCTGGTAAGAAACTCTTCCTCATCGCGTTTTCCTTCGTGCTGATCGGCGTCGGCTGCGCCAAAGGACCGCCGCCGCCTCCCACACCATCGGCAACCGCGGAAGCG
>JBBUJK010000040.1:0-14758 GCA_038054875.1 Patescibacteria group bacterium | reverse complement strand
CTGTTGAATCAAATTCGCACCCGTGCCACGAGTACCGTTAATACATTGTACGACACATCAATCAAAGAACCCATTGTGGGGGAGGTTATCGTTCCCAATCGTATACGTAGTCTTCTTGAAGAACTTCTCGCGACTACAGAGGAGCTCCATCTGGGTTTCAGCATCCTTGGTGGCATCTACGACCGTGAACGGCTCCATGAGTTTACTGCGGTCACCAGCGAAGGCTGGATCATCCTCATGGACCCGCTGTACGACCAGAGCGGACCTCTGGCAACCCTGAGAAGTGTCCTACGAGAAAAGGTTCAGGACAGGGCGAGGTTGCAATACGTAGATCTGCGTTATCAGGACCGCGTGTATTTCAAATAGAAGGTACTACAACATTCCGCCCTTACCTGCGTAGGGTCGCATAAGATATAATGTACGACGCTCCTCTCATCTCTTCTTGCTCACTCCCCTGTGAGTTGTTTCTACCTGAGCAAGTAGTCCAGCGGGTTGACCGGAATGCCGTTCAGACGCGTTTCGAAATGCATGTGCGGACCGGTGGTGAGGCCGCCGGCGCCTGGTGTGCCCGGCGTGCCGCCGGAAAGCGCAATCACCTCTCCCCGCTCCACGAACTGCCCTTCAGCTACCATGATGCGTGAAACGTGGCCGTAGACCGTGGAAATGCCGTCGTTGTGGATGATCATGATGTAGCTGTAGCCCATGCCTGCGTCGCGGGCGCGTGCGACAAAGCCCGGTGCCGCCGCCTTGGTGCGCGTGCCTTGGTAGGCGCGGATGTCGATGGCCGGGTGCTCGAAGACGTAGCGGAACGGATAGTCCGGGTCGTGGAAGTAGGCGGTGATGCCGCGCGACGGATCCACCGGCCAGGACAGCACGGTGTCGCCCTCGATCCCCTTCAGCTGATCCGCGGCCTCCAGCTTGCGACGCAAGGTGTTTTCAAGCGTCTTGATGTCGCTGTCCGCGCTTGACTGCTGCGAGCGCAAAGCGGACAGATTCTGCTGCAATCCGATCTGTTCCTGTGCCAAATCCGCTGCCAGCTGTTTTTTGCCGGTCGTCGTTTCTTCCAGTTCCGATTTTGAACCTTCCAAACGCTTCCGCAGGTCGTCCAAGCGGTTCCGCTGCTGCTCCTTGGCCGTCTGCTGCGTCTCCAGGGCCGTCTTGAAGGCGACGACCTCGGTCAGCGCGCGGTCGAGGTCCTTGCTCAGTTCTTCCGTTGATTTGAGGCGGTCGTAAAACTCGCTGAACGAGTCGTTCATGAGCAGCACCTCGAGCCCGGAACGGTCGCTGGCCCGCGCAATGGTACGCACGAATTCGCCAAGATAGCTCTTGCGCCGTTCAATCTGTTCCGACCGTTCGCCGATACGGAGCTCCAACGCGGCGATTTCCAGGTTGACCTCCTCGATTTCCGTTTCCGTCTGTTCAATGTCGAGGACGGTTTTGGCGAGGCGGTTTTCGAGCAACGCCAACTGGTTCTGGAGCGAGACGGTCAGCGTCCGCTTTTTCTGAATATCGCTGTTCAGGACATTGATTTTGCTTTGCAGCGATTCCACGGCCTGCTTCTTCCCCTTCACGGCGTCGTTCAGGCGCAGAATCTCCTCGCGCGTGGCTGCAGACAAGTCTTCATCCTCGGCGATCGGCGCAGGCGTTTCCGCGGCCGCTTCTTCCTCGGCAAAGGCCTGGTAGACCTGCCACCCCGAATAGGCCGCGAATATGACCAGCGCCACGGCGGCGACGCTGAGATAGCCGATGCGGCGGGTGGAAGACTCCAAGGGGTTCACAGTCGTGCGGATGCAGTTTTAATGCGTCGGACAACGTCGTCTTTCTCAAGCAGCGAGGAGATTTCAAAGGGTCCAGGAGATGCAGCCTGGCCGGTCAGCGACACACGCAATGGCCAGAGTACATCGCCATTCTGATATCCCTTTGTCACGATCCAGGCTTTAAGGGCGGTCTCAATCTCCATGGCGGACCATCCCCCATTATAGGCTGCAAACCAGGCAGCCAGCTCGCCTAACACCTCTTTGGCACGTCGAGCATCGGACTTCTTCCAAACCAGCGTTTGTGCGTCGAAATCTTTCGGCCGCGCAAACAGGAATGGTACGCGCTCCGGTAATTGCGGCATGCGCACCAGGCGTTCCTTTTCTAAGGATACCACGCCAGCGAGCCAGACGTCAGAAACAGCGCATCCCGACACGGGCATGATCCATCCACTCCCCTGTTTCGTGATCAAGCCCGCTTTTTCGAGTTCCTGCGCGGCCAGTTCCGCCAGTTTCGCGTCAGGGAGTCGTTTCAAATACTGCGCGTTCAACCAGTCGAGCTTCTCAAAGTTCACGATGGCGCCGGAGGGGTTCACTTTAGCCAAATCGAACGAAGCAACGAGTTCGTCGAACGTGTAGATCTCCTGTGATCCGCTCGGATTCCAACCTAAAAGTGCGATGAAGTTGATAAGCGCTTCCGGAAGATAGCCCTTGGCAAGATACTCCTCGACCGCCACGTCGCCCTGGCGCTTGGAGAGCTTGCTGCGATCACTGTTCAGCAGAAGCGGCAGGTGGGCGAACGTCGGCGGCGTCCAGCCGAACGCTTCGTACAACAGCACATGTTTTGGCGTCGACGAAATCCACTCCTCCGCGCGAAGGACGTGCGTGATCTGCATGTCGTGGTCGTCTACGACGTTGGCAAAGTGATAGGTCGGAAAGCCGTCAGTCTTTATGAGCACGGCATCATCCACGGAACCGATCGGGGTGCGGATTTCGCCGCGAATCACATCCGTGAACACCACCGCCTCACGGTCGCGCGGCACGGCCAGACGAATCACGTGCGGCGCTCCGGCATCAAGTCGGGCGCGGACATCCGTGTCAGGCATGTTCCTGCACCGACCGTCGTACATCGGCGGCTCTTTCCGCGCGGCCTGTTCCGCACGCATCGTGTCGAGCTCTTCCGCGCTGCAAAAGCACGGATAGGCCTTCTTGCTGTCGATCAAGAGGCGGATGTGCGACGCGTACAGATCGAGACGCTCGGATTGGGTGATAGGACCTTCATCCCATGTGAGTCCCATGGCGCGTAGTGTCTCCTGAAGTTTTTCCGCTGCGCCGGGGACGAGACGAGCGCGATCCGTATCTTCGATGCGCAAGGCAAAAATACCCTTGTGATGGCGGGCGTAGAGGACGTTGTAGAGCGCGGTTCGCAGCCCGCCGATATGCAAATACCCGGTCGGACTGGGAGCGAATCGAACACGAACGGTGTTCGACGGTGTGTGTGGAGAAAACATGGAAGAAACAACAACGGTGAACGGGAAAATGATAACAGCGCGGACGATACGCCACAACCGCGATGGTTGCAGCAGCAGACGCCACAGCCACTCCAATCCGAGACGCTGGAGGAGACGCGGTGCACGCGACAATCGGCCCGTCAGGAAGTCGAATGCGCCACCGACGGCGATTCGCACGCGTGCATGCGGGAAGGCCGCAGCATACCGCGTCAGCCACAGTTCCTGATCCGGTGCTCCGAAGTTCGCGATCACCAACTCCGCGTCCGATGTTTCAGGCGTTGTGTCGAGCGCAACATCAACGCATCGCGCCTGAAGCCCGGGATAGTGTCGCTGCAAAACGCTTTGTAGTTCGTCAGGCTGTGTCAGACCGCCCTGCCGCAACGCGATGAACACGCGCAGCTGAAGTCGTAACGCTTCCCGCAAGAGTAACTCCAATGTCTCGGCGCCCGTATATCGTTCTGCGGAATGTCCGGCGACGCGCAGAGCCCAGACAAGTCCGATGCCATCTGGAAGCAGCACATCAGCAGAAGACAATGTTGCACGTAACACTAAATTTTCTCTCGCGTGGAGAACGATTTCCGGATTGGCGTTGAGCACGAGCAGCGGCGTCCCCTGCCCTGCAAGCGCCGTACGCAGCCGCTCTTCGATGTCCGCGCGTCGCAATGCGTCGGCGGGAACGCCGGCAACGGTCGTCCTCATACCCCGATAAGCGGATAACTGCGAAGTTCCGTGTACCGCGCCCCACCCGGGGTGAGGTCGCTCTGGTAGAGACAGAAGCGGTCAACCAAAAAGCGCACATTCGGCACCGTTGCCACGAAGGCGCTTGCTGGCAGAGGCACATCGAGTCGAGCCAGCGTGAGGTGCGGCGACCATGGCCGCGGATCAACATCTAATTTCAGATCATGTATCTCGCGGCCGAGTCGGTCACGCAGCGCCAAGAGGACGCCACCTGCTTCCTCCATGCCGACCCAGACCACCCGCGGATGGGCGGCATCCGGAAAGAATCCAATGTCTCCCAAACGCGCCTCCACGGGACGGAATTGCCCGGCAATGGGCGCAATATGCTCGTCGAGCAGGGAAACCAGACTGTCATCATGCTGACCAAGGAAATGCAGCGTGGCATGGATTCCCTTGGAGGGCGCCCAGCGCACGCGGGCCTGCACCGAACGGCGCATCTGAGACATGACGTCAGACAGCGCATCGCCAACAGCGGCAGGGAGTGGCATAGCGAGAAACAAGCGCATGGACATGAAAGAATCATACGGAAATATGGCCTTTTCGTCCATCTTGACGCACCTATTCCCGGTGCTATGCTAGTTAGCAGTCTGGCACCGTGAGTGCTAATCCCCTTTCCTTTTATGGCAAACGAACGCTACACCCGCAAAGCCGATGAGGCTGTTCGCGCCGCGAAAGAAATCGCCGAGCGGCATCGGCACCAGGCCATTGACGACATCCATCTTTTGGCTGCTCTGATCAACCAAAACGACGGACTTGTGCCGAACGTTCTGGAGCGCATGGGCGTGCATATCGACGCTCTGGCCGATGATGTCGATACCCGCATCCATGACGAGGAATCTTCGACGGAAGTGGTCTTCGGAACGACGCGTCGACTGCTCGATGCATTGACCGCTTCGGAGGAAATCGCCCAGGAGATCGGCGACAGCATCGTCAGCACCGAGCACATGTTCCTCGGCCTGTTGGAGCGCGCCCCGCGCCTGGCATCTTTGTTCGCGTCGCATGGCATCACCCGCAAACGGTTTGACGAAGCGCTGACCGCGGCGCGCGCCGTCGGCACGGAACGACCGCAGGAACGCAAGGAACCGCGCACGCTGGAAAAATACGGCCGCAACCTGACCGCGCTCGCCCGCCAGAAGAAACTCGACCCGGTCATCGGTCGCGACGATGAAATCCGCCGCGTCATCCAAGTGCTGAGCCGTCGCACCAAGAACAATCCCGTCCTCGTCGGCGAAGCCGGCGTCGGCAAAACCGCCATCGTGGAAGGATTAGCCCAGCGCATCATCGCTGGTGATGTTCCGGAATCACTGAAGGAAAAAGAAGTCATCGCGATTGACCTGGGCGCGCTCGTTGCCGGCACCAAATTTCGCGGCGAATTTGAGGAGCGTCTCAAGAGCGTTCTGAAGGAAATTGAAAAATCCGAGGGACGCATCGTGTTGTTCATTGACGAACTGCATACGCTGGTCGGCGCCGGGTCCGTCGAAGGCGGTGCGCTCGACGCGTCGAACATCCTCAAGCCGGCGCTGGCCCGCGGCGAACTTCACGCCATCGGCGCCACCACGCTGCGCGAATTCCAAAAGCATATTGAAAAAGATCCGGCGCTCGAACGCCGCTTTCAACCGGTCATGGTCAACGAGCCGTCCGTTGAAGATACCATTGCCATCCTGCGCGGCATCAAAGAGAAATACGAAGTCCATCACGGCGTAAAGATCACCGACGGTGCGCTTGTCGCCGCAGCTGAACTCAGCCACCGCTACATCAATGACCGCTATTTGCCGGACAAGGCCGTTGATTTAATCGACGAGGCCGGTGCCGCGCTGCGCATGGAAGTCGACAGCCAACCGGTCGAAATCGATCGTCTGCGTCGCGACACCATGCGTTTGGAAATTGAAAAACGCGCCTTGGAAACGGAAGACGATCCAGCGCAGATCGATCGGAAGAAAATCGTCCAGCAGGAACTGGCCGAATTGAACGAGCGCATTACCGCACTGTCCGCCATCTGGACCAAGGAAAAACCCATCATCGGTGAACTACGAACCACGCAGAAGGAACTGGATCAGCTCAAGTCGGAGAGCGAAATTGCGATGCGCCGCGGCGAACTCGACCTCGCCGCCGAGATGCGCTACGGCAAGATTCCCGCACAGGAAAAACGCATGATCGCGCTAGAGGAAAAACTGCGCGGTATGAAAGGTTCGCGTTTTATCAAGGAGAAAGTGGGTACCGAGGAAATCGCCGCCGTTGTGTCCCGCTGGACGAGCATTCCGGTGACGAAGATGCTCGAAACGGAGCGGGAGAAACTGCTGCACCTCGAAACCGAGCTCGGCCGGCGCGTCATCGGCCAGAAGGAAGCCGTCGCTTCCATTGCCAATGCGTTGCGCCGCAACCGCGCCGGCGTGGCAGAAATGGAGCGGCCCATTGGCTCGTTCCTGTTCATGGGACCGACCGGCGTCGGCAAGACGGAGCTCGCGCGCTCGCTCGCGACATCTCTCTTCAACGACGAGAACGCACTTATCCGCGTCGACATGTCGGAGTACATGGAACGCCATGAGACAGCCAAACTGATCGGCTCGCCGCCGGGATACGTCGGCTACGAAGAGGGCGGCCAGCTGACGGAAAAGGTGCGCCGTAAACCGTTCAGTGTCATCCTGTTCGACGAAATCGAAAAGGCGCACCCCGACGTTTTCAACTTGCTGCTCCAGATCCTTGAAGACGGCCGCGTCACCGACGCCAAGGGGCGCAAGGTAAACTTCAAGAATTGCGTGATCATCATGACGTCGAATGTCGGCGGCCGTTCGATCACGCATCTGACCACTGCCGCGGATCTGGGATTTGCGGACGCCTCTACTGCGGCCGCCGCACCGGAAGAGCGCATGCGCGAAAAAATCCGCGAAGAACTCGAAGAACGTTTCCGTCCGGAGTTCTTGAACCGCATCGACGAAATCATCATCTTTCACGCGCTGACCGAAACCGACATCGGGCAAATCGTCGAGCTGCAGCTGGCGCGTCTGACGAAGCGCCTGACGAACAAGCACATCACGCTCGAGGTAACCCCTGCCGCCAAGGCACATCTGGCGAAAACCGGCTACTCCCCCACTTACGGTGCACGCCCCTTGCGCCGACTCATCCAGAGCGCGGTGGGCAACCGTCTGGCCGAGGCGCTGCTCTCGGGCGACATTGCGGAGGGCGACACTGCCGTAGTTGACCTAAAAAAAGAGACGTTGACCGTGACAAAGATGCGCCGCAAAGTGAAGACTGCCGTCACCTAAGCGACCAAAAACCGCCTCTCTCTGGGGGGCGGTTTTCTGATACAATATCACCATGCTACGTGTTCCCTGGAACCGACAGTCCCCTGGCCGCTGTGGACCGGCGGTTTTGCGTATGGTGCTTGCATTCTACGGGATACGCGCCTCGGAGCGTCTCCTTGTAAAGCTCAGCGACTGCAAACCAATCTGGCATCCGGAGGGCACCTCCGCAAAGGGCATTGTCCGAGCGGCGAAGCACTTCGGTCTCCAGGCCCGCATCGTGGATCGCACCGACATAGCAACGCTGCGCCGACTGGTGCGAGATGGCATCCCGCCAATAATAAATTGGTTTTCTGTAGATGATGGGCATTATTCCGTGGTCGTAGACGTGACCCAGAAACACGTCGTGCTTCGCGACCCGGAACGACCCGGACGTGTACGGCTGACCCATAAGGTCTTCCAACGCGTCTGGTTTGATTTCCGAGCAGGAAAGCTGTCGCCACAGGCTCTGATTGTACGACGCGCCATCGTCGTGCGCCGTTGAAACGCATGCTATACTCTCTGCGTATGACCTGGCTTCGGAAGGCCTTAATGCTGACGTTGTGCGCTGCAGTGGCTCTGCCCTCATTTTTGCCGGTCATTGTGCGCGCGGAAGTCGATCCGGAATTGCTTTTTCAAGACAGTGAACTGGAGCGGGCAGACGCCATGTCGCTCGACCAGATCCGCACATTCCTGCAAAACAAGGGCGGTCTTTCGGCGCTCACGCTGACCGACATCGATGGCCGATCCAAAAGCGCAGCAGAAATCGTCTGGCGCGTCGCCAACGACTACCGGATCAACCCCAAGTTCCTTTTGGCGCTTTTGCAGCGTGAGCAGTCTCTGGTTGAAGCGAGCAGTCCAAGCTCCTACCAGCTGGACTGGGCTGCCGGTTACGCACGTTGCGACAGTTGCGATGCCGACCACCCGCTTGTGGCCGCTTATCGCGGCTTCGCCAAACAGCTCGACGGCGCGGCCCAGCGCATCCGAAACAACTATCTCGTCGACCTTGCCGTGCGTGGCATGACACAAACCGGCTGGGGCCCGGGCATCACCAAAATCGTGGACGGCATACCGGTCACTCCCGCCAACAAGGCAACTGCCATCCTCTACACGTACACGCCGCACCTGAACGGCAACCTGAATTTCGCCCGCATCCTAAAACGCTGGTTCACCAAAGGCATCCCGGACGGAACGGTCGTAAAGTCTACTGACGGCAAACATTTTTGGTTGATCAGCGGCGGCCAACGCCGGCCATTCGCCTCGGCCACGGCATTTTTTACGCGCTACAGCGCGGCGCAAGCCGTGATCATTCCGGCGAACGAACTCGGCGACTACGAAGAAGGCGCCGCAATTCGCTATCAGAATTACTCACTCCTGCACGAACCGGACGGCAAAATTTCACTGCTCGATGGCGACACGATCCGTCATATCGATTCCATGGAAACGTTCCGCAGCATTGGTTTCTCGCTCGACGAAGTGCTTGATGTGCCGTCGGATGATCTGAGCAGCTACGCGGTGGGAACGCCAATTACGCTTGCCTCCGCATATCCCACGGGTTCACTTCTGCAAGACCGCGCCAGCGGCGCCATCTACTGGGTCAAGGACGGCATTCGACAGGTGGTTGTGTCCAAGGAAATATTGAAGGTGAACTTTCCGCGCCGTCGCATTGTGACCGTTTCCCCCGAGACGCTCGGCTCGTATGAATCTGGGAACCCCGTACCGCTCGCAGACGGGACGTTGGTTGGTGTGCAGGGTCAGTCGCGTATCTTCGTCATCTCCAAAGGACGTCGTCGGCCGATCCTGTCCGAAGCAGCATTCCGTGCCTACGGGTGGAACTTCACGAATGTGATCTGGACTTCGGAATCTGCGGTCCTGATTCACGAACTCGGCGAGCCCGTGGCAGTACCCATAACCCCGGACATTCAAGCCGTATTGTTTCCTGCGCTATGATCGTCTTCTCCGCCATTGTTCCTCACTCGCCACTGCTGCTGCCAGACATTGGCAAGACGCATGTCAAGAAACTCGCCCAGACGGTGGCGGCGCTCGCCGACATCGAACAGCGGCTGTATGTGACGCGTCCGGATACGATCTGTGTGATCTCGCCGCACGGCCAGGTGCTCGGTGACGCCTTCGGTATCAACCTGTCAGCGCAATACGCCACGTCATTCAAAGACTTCGGTGATTTCAAAACAGCCAAAACGTTCCGCTCGGACTTCCTGTTGATCGATCGTATCCAGCGCTCCATCCGCAAGGACATTCCCTTGGCATTGCACAGCGACGAGACGCTGGATTACGGCTTTGGTGTGCCGCTCCATCTGCTGACGGAACACCTGGCAAACCCTACGATCATACCCGTAACCACCTCCGGCCTCGATCTCAAGGCGCACTTCGAGTTCGGCAAGGCCATGCGCGACGAAATGCTGAACTCCAATAAGCGCGTCGCCGTGATCGCATCGGCAGACCTGGCGCATTCGCTCACGAAGGACGCACCCGGCGGCTTCTCACCGCGCGGCGCGGAATTCGACGCCAAAATTCAGGAGTTGCTCGCTCACCGTAACGTGCCCGGATTGCTCCAGATGGATCCGACGCTGTGCGCCGAGGCCAAGGAGTGCGGTCTGCGCGCCATCCTGATCGCGCTCGGACTTTTGGATGGGATCGACTACACCGCACGCGTCCTTTCCTACGAAGGACCGCTCGGCATCGGCTACCTCGTCAGCCACCTGCAATTTTCCTGAAATGCGCATCCTCCGTCTCGCGCCCGCCTTGCGGCTGCCGCCGCGATTCGGCTGGCTCGATTACATCGCACCGGAGGATTCGCCGCTCATGCCCGGTGACATCGTGCGCGTGTTGTTCCGCGGACGGCGCGTTCCGGCACTCGTCCTTGAAGAGACCACGATGAGTGCAGTCCCTCCATCGCGTCTGACAACCATTCATGACGCGCCGGTCGTGGCACGGCTCGATCCAGCGGCATTGGCGGCGCTGCGGTACGCCGCTACTCGTTTTCATGCCACTATTCCCGCTTTGCTCACTGCGCTCCTGCCAGCGGTCCCCGTTCGCGCGCTGCCTGTGGATGCGGGTCCGGCGTCGCAGCACGGCACGTTCTCCGGCGCGCTTCTGCGACATCGCGGTGACGCCGTTGATGCGTACGCCGCGCTCATCCGGGACTCGTTAAGCACAAAACATCAGACACTTATCGCCGTCCCGGATATTCTCCGCGCGGAAGAACTGGCGGACGCATTGCGCACGCACGGATTGCGCGTGTCCGTGTGCCATCACGATCTATCAGCAGGCGCCCGCTGGAAGGCCTGGCGATCATTGACGGACGACACAGCCGATGTCCTTGTCGTCAGCAAAGCGGCGGTGCTCGCGCCGGCGCCCCGCCTCGGACTCGTCATCATCGACATGGAGGATGATCCGGACCATGTGCAGCGCGACGCCGCACCATATTACGATGCCCGTCTGCTCCTCGAGCGTCGCGCCCGCGAAGCCGGGGCGACTTTGGTATTTGCCTCGGAAACGCCACGTTTTTCTACGGCTTGGCGCGCGCGCGAGGAAGGATGGACAACGACCGCGCCGACGGATGCGCCCACGCTTATGACGGTCGTGCCGATGCGCCAGGAATCACGCACTCTGGCCACTCAGGCCATCTCCGGCGCCTTTCTTGATGCCGCCCGCGGGGCTTTACAGGAAGGCAAAAATGTGATAGCTTTTTTGAACCGTGCAGCCGACGCACGCATCCTCCGCTGCGAGGAGTGTGGGGCGCTCACCCGCTGCGCGACCTGCAATCTCACGCTCGCTGTTCGCGGAGAACACCTCCGCTGCGCACGCTGTGGAAGCACCTCCGACATACCGGCGTCCTGCGCCTCATGCGGAAGCGTTCGTCTGAGCGGACGCATTCCCGGTGTTGATGCCGTCGTCCGCACACTCCAAAAAGAACTCCCCGGCGTCCGCGTTGTCGGACTGCAGCGTGATCGTGAACTTCCGGATGCATCCGTCCCCGCCGTTTTCGTCGGCACGGAAACGCTTTTCAAAAATGCGCGTTCCCTGCTGATTCGACCTACAGGTCTTGTCGCAGCACTCGATGGTGACGCTGTAATGCGTCGTCCCGATTACCGAGCTGCGGAACATGCCTGGGCGGAATTGGAGCGGCTCGCCAACGTCGCGCGACGTCATGACCGTCTCTTCCTGATCCAGGTCTGGGAAGAACCGCACGCGGCCCTTCTGGCCGTGCAACGCGGATCACCGGCGTCCTTGGCCGCAGCCGAACTCGCCGACCGCAAACGCTACGGGTACCCGCCGTTTCGTAGTTGGCTGGTTGCTCATACAGGCGCGACAACCGCGGATCCGGAACAGATACTGCACACGGCGTTCCCGGACGCTGAACTCACGCCGGTCGAACGCGATGATCGCCGACGCGCCGTCAAAGGCCGCGCCGCCATCACCGTACGAACCGCACGACCAGATGACAGCATAGGCGCCGCGCTCGATACGCTTCCTGCTGATTGGATCATTGAACCTGAACCGGAAAAGTTTTTCTGACATGGCCAAACGATTAGCCATCATTACTTTGCCGCATCCCGTCCTCCGCAAGAAGGCGGTTTTGGTGCGTCCCGAGGATATCACCACCCCGACCTTTCAAGAGTTCCTCGAGGACATGACGGAAACCATGTTCAAGGCAGACGGTGTCGGCCTCGCCGCCGTGCAGGTGGCCGTACCGAAACAGGTCACCGTGATTTCCACGAAGGACGGTCCGCTTGCGCTCATCAATGCGGTGGTGACACGCATGTCAAAAAAGACGGAGCGCGGCGAAGAGGGTTGTTTGTCCGTTCCTGGCGTCTGGGGCCTTGTAGATCGCTCGATACAGATCAATGTCGAAGCGCTTGGTCGCGATGGCAAACCACTGAAATTCACTGCCAAAGGATTTTTTGCGCGCGTCATTCAGCACGAAACCGACCATCTGAACGGGATTCTCTTCGTGGACCGAGCCGTCGAGGTGCACGAAGCCGATAACGCCACCGACTGACATGGCTGGATTGCGCCTCGTGTTCTGGGGAACGTCCCCTTTCGCCGTACCGGCGCTGCGCGCGCTTGCGGCCATGCCTGACATTGTCATTGTTTCAATCATTGCTCAGCCGGACAGACCACAGGGTCGTCATGCAAAAACCGTCATCTCTCCCGTGGCTGCCGCCGCGCGTGCGCTCGGTCTTCCGCTCCTGCAACCGGAAAAAGTGAAGACCGTTGCGTTTGAAAAATCAATACGAGATCTTTCTCCGGATGTTGCCGTCGTCGCGGCATACGGCCGACTGATTCCCGACGCGGTATTGCAGATTCCGCGACGGGGCACGATCAACATCCACCCTTCGCTCCTGCCACGCTGGCGCGGTCCGTCGCCAATTCAATCTGCAATCGCAAGCGGCGATGTTGAAACCGGGGTGAGCATCATGCTGCTCGATGCGGAAATGGATCACGGTCCCCTGCTGGCACAGACGCATGTGCCGCTGACCGGCACAGAACGCTATGCCGATCTCGAAACGCGACTCTCGAACGTCGGCGCTTTATTGCTTACGGAAACACTCCCTGGCTACGTTGCTGGCACCATCACGCCGCTACCGCAGGACCACAAGAAAGCGACCTTCTGCGCATTACTGACGCGTGACAGCGGCCACATCGACTGGACAAGGTCCGCCGCTGAGATCGAACGCATGGAACGCGCCTTCGACCCCTGGCCCGGTATCTGGACGGAATGGACAGATGGTGCGACGACTTCACGCGTCAAACTCTTCGATGCGACGTGCGGGAGCATGCTCCCCCTTGCGAAGGGGGAGCTTCACATTCCGCCGCAGGCGGGTGAGGGGGTGTCACAACGGCTCGTCGTCGGCACGGGAAAGGGTGCCGTCTCGTTCGGTGCGTTACAGCTTGAAGGAAAGAAGCGGATGACGCTCACAGAATTGTTGCGGGGGATGCCGACGTTTCTGAGCGGTTCTTTTGATTGATCCACGCGCGTTGCAAGCGATCAACGATCGCTGTCACGAGCATGAGATAACCAAATCCAAGCGGATGGTTCAGCCAAGGAGAAAAGACGTGCGCCACGGCGATGGCCACTGTGGATGCGGCAAACGCGGCTGGCCATGCCATTTCATTTGAATCCCGGAACAGCTGTGTTGCGTTGAAAAACAAACTCGTGACCCACAGCAACATTGTCAGGAGTCCAACAATTCCCAATTTCAACCAGAAGTCGAGCCAGCCCCATTCAAACGCCGTTGTGGTATAGCGTCCGTCCGGGAAGTACGCGAGCAGACGCGGATCTCGCGTCTCGTATGTCAGGGATTTGCCGAAGCCCCAACCGAGCACGACGTGTTCCTGAATGGCTGGCCACATCACTTTCAACAGATTCAATCTACTATCTGCGGCGGGCTCTCCGGTCATGGTCGTTGCACGCTGCAACGCAAGACCGCCCGCGCCGCGCGTCACGAGAAATGGCAGCACGGCACCGAGCGATACCACGACCACGCACACCAACAAAAGACGCGGGACCATCGAACGCGTCTTGCGACGTAAAGCCAACAGAAAACCAAACACGAGTATGCCGACGAGAGTTGCGATCCAGAGCGTTCGGGAAAAGCTCAATGCGACGGTACCGGCGGAGAGAACGCCGATCACCCATATCCAACGCGGCGTGGTCGATCGTGCGCAGGTCAGGAGAACGACGGACCACAGCGCGACGATCATTGTCCAGATGTGCGCCTGGAAAAATACCCGAACAAATCCCGTTGCCATCGGTGTTGCTTCACCGAGACCGAAATCGCGGACCCATTTGTAGAGAGGTGATGCGACCGTCGATGAAACACCATGCGTGAAGAGAAAAAGCACCACCAACGAAAGGAGACTGACGGCCGCAGCGGCGCCGAACACAACGGAAAGCACGCGCGAGCGATCCGCCTCCTCCCGACACACAAGGAGAATTGTCGGCAATAACAGAAGGAATGCGTAGGCGTTGGCATCGGCGATGACCGACGCAATCGGAAACTGCCATAATCCACGTGCCAAGGCGATGAGAAGCAGACATGCGAAGACGATAACACCCACATTTCCGCGCAGGCGCTTCACGATCCAGTTTCGTCGCTCCTCATGACGGATGATGTGCCACGCCGTGCCGAGCAGGGCCACCGCGAACAAACCCATACGCACGGACGCCAATCCATCGCCACCCGGCAACACGAACAGGCGGCCAAGCGATCCGCCAACCAGCTCTGCCAGAACCATGGCGGTTCCCCAAGTGAAGGACCGCGCGTAAACGACGGCAGCAATCCCGACGATCAGCCCGACGCAGATGGCGTTTGCGATTGGGTCACGCGCCGTGGCGTACGAAGCTACATACGCGGCGATGAGCGCCAGCGCGGTCAGTTCGGCAATTTTTCCGTGGAGCCGTATCATGTGTATGTCGGCCGCTTGATGCCCAGCATGCCAACGATCCAGG
>JBBUJK010000039.1:0-15704 GCA_038054875.1 Patescibacteria group bacterium | reverse complement strand
CCGTCCTGACTCACTTCCACCGTTTCCGCCAAATCCGGCACCACAGTACCTTCCGGTGTGGTGCGCATGAGCCCGCTGTACACGAGCCGCGTCAAATCAAGATCAACCTCGTTCGCGCTCGCGAAAAGTGGGTTGATATAGGATGGCGCGCCGACGAGTCCTTCAATATACTCACCGCCACGCGCCGGCACAGAAACAACATGAAGCTTCCAGACGCGCGCGCCCATCACGGCAAATCCGGCACACGCGACAACGAGAAGACCAACGACCATGCGTCGTTCGATGCGGGAGAGTACGGTCGTCACATAACGCAGCTGTCGCCAGCTGGGTATGCGACGGGAAGACAATCGCGTCAAAAGCCGTTTATTGAGGTCCGTGCCTGCGCCCGCAGGTGCGGGATGTTGGCCTCGGAGCCGGGAAAAACGATCGGAAAGAGCCACAAGGAGTGCGCGCTCAGGAGAGCACCGCGCTTGCCAGGGCCGTGCCGAAGAAGAGAATGGAAATCACGACCGTAGCGCGGAAGAGCACGCGCTCCACGCCGCGCTTGGTGCGGAAGACATTGCCCTCGCCGCCGAATGCGGCGCCCAGGCCCGCACCGCGGGCCTGCAAAAGTATGGCACCGATGAGGAGCACGGACAGAACGATGAGGACGATGGAAAACACTGTTTGCAACATAGGAATCTTGGAACCACCCGAATCTACCATAACCAGGAGGGGCTGGTCAACCCTTCGACTCTCCTAAAAGTCGGGGTGTGCTCAGGGTAAATGGTATACTGGCGGCGCACCTATGTCTGATACAGAGACAAACGCACGGTCTTGGCGCCATCATCCCCTGGCCGTGGTCGGCACGGCAGTGGGGGCGATCTTCGCCATGCTTCTGTTCCTGTTCATCTGGCGCGTCTTCTTCTTTTACCGTCTGATCTCGAGCGGCGCGATCATCGACCTGCCGCAGTACCCGGGACGCCTGACGCTTGCGGGCAGCTGGGAGCAGAACGCCGCGCCCATCGCCGACGTGGTCACGGCCGACGACCCCCATGTCGGACCCGCCGATGCCAAGGTCACGATCGTGGAGTTCGCAGACTTCGAATGTCCGTTCTCGAAGGAGGCCTTTACCACTGTGCGCCAAATCCTGGCGGAGTTCCCCAACGATGTCCGCCTCATCTACCGCGACTCCCCGCTCGACTCCATCCACACACGCGCCCGTGCCGCTGCCAAGGCAGCAAATTGTGCCGATGCCCAGGACAAGTTCCTGGCCATGCACGACAAGCTCTTTCAGAACGCCGGTGCGTTCAAGGACAATGATCTGCGTTTCTATGCCCAGCAGATCGGTCTTGATCCGCTGCGCTTCGAACAATGCATGTCCGCGGAAGAAACGAACGCTGAAATTGATCGCGACGTCGCCGACGCGCAAGCCGCCGGAGTGCGCGGGACGCCGACGTTCTTCATCAACGGCGCGCGCGTCGAAGGCGCCATCCCCTATCCCATCCTCCGCGACATCGTCGGACAAATCGTCTCCGGCGGGAATGCTCCGTAATATGCGCCGCACTCCCCTGCTCTTCCTCTTTGCTGCTGTCGCCGTCGTACTCCTCCCCGTGCCGGTCTTGGCGGCGCCCTGCAGCGAGACAGCGCCTGTCGTGCGCTTCGACGCCAACCCCAAAACCGATGTCGCCGTCGGCAGTGAGACGCGCTACACCTTCAAGTTCCATTTTTCCGTGCCGTGCGAGGGCGGCGTCACGCTCCAGGGCGAGACGCACCAGATTTACAATAGTGTCGACACCGTGGTGCGTCGCACGCCGCTCTGGGACCTCGTGCCGCATCCCGAGTTCCGCGACGCCACGGACGACAACTGGGACTTCAACGCCACTGTCGCAACGAACCCCGGGCAGTACCAATTCCGCGGCCGCGTGCTTCTCGACGATCGCCAGATCACGGAAAGCGCGCCGGTCACAGTGACGGTCGCCGGTGCGGCGCCAACCGGCGGACCGGCAACGAGCGGCGGTGAAGGCGGACCGGTGCAGGCCGGACCTGTTCCACTCGAAGTCACAATCGGCAGCTATGCCTCGGCTGCGGACATCCCCTCCTACGTCGCCGCGCTCTACCGCTACGGTCTCGGCATCGGGGTCACACTCGCCATGGTCATGGTCGTCGTGGGCGGCTTCCAATACATGACGGCGCGCGGCAACCCGTCAGCCATCGGCGCGGCGCGCGGACGTATTACGAACGCGATCCTCGGCCTCCTGCTGCTCCTTGGTTCCTTTACGCTGCTCCAGACGATCAATCCGGAGCTCGTCACCATGCGCAACATCATCGTCCCGCCAATCCAGCGCGTCGAAACAATCGACAACAAATGTGAGGATCTTCCCCGCCCGCCCTTCTCCGTGTCTCCGACCTCCGGACGCTGTGGAGAGGAGGGCACCGTCTCACGCAGCGACGGCGTTGGCGTCGCCAACAACACCTGCACCTGGGGCACATGCAGCGGTGCGGAACCTGGAGTCTGCGTCGTCCGTGGTTCTGAAGGGCCGGGGTGTGTGGTGTGCGGTCAGGTCATCGACGACCAGCTTGAGCACTGGGGTCTCACGCAAAGTGATGAGGGCTGCGCGCGTTTCGCTCCGCCGAACACCACCGACCATCACAAGTTCTGCATCTTCTCGGAAGACAATACGCTCGATCTAAACCACGATGTGTGCGCACTGGTTGACGTAAATTGCACAGCAATTACCGATTGCAGCGGGTATAACAGTCTCCAAGCCACGTCACAAGGCACGAGCATCGATTTGACAAATATGACCCATGACGTGGGTGTCGGCATCTTTGGTCGGGATCCAACCGACTTTCCACGCATCTGCAACAGCAATCCCTGCGACGTCAGCGGCGGATGTCGCGCAGTGGAATCCGGGGTGGTCGCCTGGACCTGCGAGCCCAGTACGGGCAGCGCTTCGCCACCCGCCGCGCCTGCACCGACCACGGAACCAGATGGGGATCCAGGCATCGGCGGACGAGGGCGCTATTAGCAGCCTCACCCGGGCACACTTGCCAACATCGCACGGCGCATGTATGCTGCCGTGCGATTGATTTTTGCCCGTCCATTCCATGCCGCGTACCGACTCCGCAGCTCCAAAGCAGGTCATTGCCGTGCGCGGCGCACGCGTGCACAACCTGAAAAACATCTCGGTCGACATCCCAAAGAACGCGCTTGTCGTCGTCACCGGACTGTCCGGTTCCGGAAAGTCGTCCCTGGCCTTCGACACCATTTTCGCTGAGGGACAGCGCCGCTACATGGAGTCGCTCTCTTCCTATGCCAGGCAGTTCCTGGAACTGCAGAGCCGCCCGGACGTGGACGAAATCACCGGCCTCTCCCCGACCATTGCCATCGACCAGCGCACTGTTTCCCAAAATCCGCGCTCTACGGTCGGCACCATCACCGAGATGTACGATTATCTGCGTCTGCTGTTTGCGCGCGCCGGCACGCCGCACTGCCCGCGCTGCGACGCCGCCGTTCATTGCCAGACGGTGGATGAAATCGTCGAGATCATCCGCGTGGCTGCAGAGGGCGCGGAGGCCTTTGTGTTCGCACCGATCGTGCGCGACGCGCGCGGCGAACACCGGCATGAGCTCGCCGAACTCGAGAAGGCCGGCTACAAGGACGTCCGACTCGACGGCGACTTCGTTTCCATCGAAGAGGCACAAGATCGCCGTATCGACAAACAAAAGAAACATTCCATCAGTGTGCTTGTGGCGCGTCTCCCACGGGGAACGTCCACGAAGCCCGAGGAAATTAAAAAACAGGTCGTAAAAGGGCTGGAACTCGGCAACAGTTTTCTGACTTTGGCGCGCGCCGGCAGCGAAGACCAGCTGTTGAGCGAGGAATACGCCTGTCGGAGCTGCGGCATTTCGCTCCCACCGCTTGAACCGCGTCTATTCTCTTTCAACAGCCCACACGGTGCCTGCCCGGAATGCACGGGTCTCGGCTCGACGCTCAAAGTCGAACCATCGCTGGTCATCCCTAATCCGCGACTCACCATCGCGCAGGGCGCCATCAAGCCCTGGACGCGTATCGCCGGCAACCAGAACGCCCAACTTGATTTGGTGCGCGCGGTTGGCATTGCCCACGGATTTTCCATCGACACGCCGGTCGCTGATCTGTCCGAGGCGGCGCTAAAAATCGTGCTCTACGGAACAGATGACCAGATCTACACGGTCGGCACAAAGACGCTCCCCTACGAAGGCGTTATTCCCGGCCTCGAACAAAAATTCAAAGAGACGGACTCCGATTACCTGCGCAAGGAAATCGAATCCTATATGCGCGTCCTTGAGTGTCCGAGCTGCCGCAGCAAGCGGCTCCGCCCGGAAGCACTGGCCGTGAAAATCGGCACCTACAGCATTGCCGACCTTGTGGCGTTGCCGGTTTCCGATGCCGTGGCGCTGTTCGCGGAAAAGAACGGCAATGGCAAGAAAAATGGTAACGGTCACGTCCCGACGGTTGCATCGCTGCTGACCGAGGACCAGATGAAAATCGCCAAGCAGATGCTCAAAGAGATTCGCACCCGGCTCGGGCATCTCACCGACGTCGGCGTCGGGTACCTCACCCTCGATCGTTCGGCGAACACGCTCTCCGGCGGCGAAGCACAACGCGTGCGGCTTGCCACCCAACTCGGGACGCAACTTTCCGGCGTCATCTACATTTTGGACGAACCGTCGATCGGGTTGCACGGCCGCGACAATGAGAAACTCATCGCAACCATGGAGGAATTGCGCGACAGCGGCAACACCGTGATCGTGGTCGAACATGACGAGGCCATCATCCGCGCCGCGGACTGGGTGATCGACGTCGGCCCCGGCGCCGGCGAATACGGCGGCGAGATCATCGCCGAAGGCACGCCCGCATCCATCACCAAAAACCCGGAATCGCTCACCGGCGCCTACCTCTCCGGCAGAAAACGCATTCCAGCACCGGCAAAATACCGGAAAGGCACCGGAAAAACGCTGACGGTAAAAGGCGCGACGGAATTCAACCTGAAGAACATCGACGTCGGCATTCCGCTGGGCACCCTTGTGTGCGTCACCGGCGTTTCCGGTTCCGGTAAGTCAACGCTCGTCGTCGACATTCTGGCCCGGGCGCTCTCCGCCGAATACGCCGGCGCCAAAGCACTGCCCGGCGCGCACAAATCCATCAAAGGCATCGAGTACCTCGACAAGGTCATTGCCATCGACCAAACGCCGATCGGCCGCACGCCCCGCTCCAACCCGGCAACCTACACCGGCGTGTTCACCGCGATCCGCGACCTGTTCACGGAAACGCAGGAAGCCAAACTGCGCAAATTCGACGCAGGAAAATTCAGCTTCAACGTCAAAGGCGGCGGCCGTTGTGAGGCATGCGCCGGCGAAGGCTATGTTGAAATCGACATGCAATTCCTGCCGGATGTGTACATGGAGTGCAAGGAATGCCACGGCAAGCGCTACAACGCCGAGGCGCTCGACGTGCACTACAAGGGGAAGAACATCGCCGACGTCCTGGAGCTGACCGTGGCCGAAGCGCGGAACTTCTTCGCCGATCAGCCGGCCATCGCCGACAAACTGGGACTGCTCTATGAAGTGGGCTTGGGCTACATCCGACTCGGCCAGCCCGCGACAACGCTCTCCGGTGGCGAAGCGCAGCGCGTGAAACTCGCCACGGAACTCAGCCGGCGTGCCACCGGACGCACCCTCTACATCCTGGACGAACCCACGACCGGCCTGCACTTCGAGGACATCGGACGACTTCTGGGAGTGTTGAACGAGCTTGTCAACAAAGGTAATACGGTCCTGATCATCGAGCACAACCTGGAAGTGATCCGGGCCGCCGACTGGGTCGTGGACATGGGACCGGAGGGCGGCGCGCGTGGCGGCTACATCGTGGCCAAAGGAACGCCTGCCGAGATTGCCAAAGACAAGGCATCGGTCACCGGACAGCTCTTGAAACGTATCCTCTAATCATAACGGCGAAATATGCTATCCTATCCGGGATAGCATATTTTGTTTTCTTATGCGCACACTCCTTCGTTTCGTCCTTCCAGTCATCGTTCTCGCCGCCGCCCTGCCGGCGCCGGTCATGGCCGCTCAAAGCGTGACGGTCACGCTGTTGCCGATCGCCGATACGTACGTAAACGCCGCCAGCCCCTCCGGTAACTTCGGTACTGCAGAAAACATCTATCTGCTGCTCGGTACCCCGCCAACGCGCAGCCGCATGCTCCTGCGCTACGATCTTTCTCAAATCCCTGCTGGTTCTATCGTATCGGACGCCAAGCTTTCCCTCTTCCTGCGCTCCACGTCGAGCGGGACGACGTTGCCGCTCTTTGTTGCCGGCACGACGTCTGCCTGGGAGGAAACCGTAGTCACCTGGGACACGCAGCCGACAGTCGACACGGCACTCCCGGAAATTCTGGTCACGCGCAATGATTTCACGCATGTCCTCAGCATTCCGTCGCTTCTGCAAACGATGGTAAACACCCCGGCAACCTCCACCGGCATCAGAATCGCAACGAAAGAAACTGGAACGGCTTTCACCTGGGGCTACGGCGCCCGCGAGTCTGCACAACCGTCCGAGCTTGTCGTGACGTTTATGCCGCCGGTCGACACCACCGGGCCAGTCATGACCGACCGGCACATCGAAAATGTGAACCTCACGAGCGCAGACGCCGTCTTCACCACGGACGAAGACGCGACCGTGACCGTTGATCTTGGTCTGGATGCGACCTACGGCCGCAGCATCTCCACCACGTCGACCGCCCAAAGCCACCGCGTCACCTTGTTCCCGCTCGCCTCAAACTCGCTCTACCACTACCGCATCCGGGCGCAGGATGCCGCCGGTAACGAAAGTATCTCGACGGATGCGACATTCGCGACGCTTGAATCAAGCGGTGCCTTTCCCGCCGGTTCTCTCATCAAAATTACAGACGACCGCAATCCGGAAACGCAAACCGACTCGGCCGTCTACTACGTCGGCTCCGATGGCAAACGACATCCTTTTCCGACGCCGAGCATTTACCACTCGTGGTACACGGACTTCTCCGGAGTCCAGACAGTATCCATCGGTCAGATGGCCGCGATCCCGCTGGGAGCAAACGTCCGGTACCGACCGGGAACGCGTCTCGTAAAATTCATCTCCATCCCAACCGTCTACGCCATTTCCCGTGGCGGCGGCCTGCGTGAAATCCCGAATGAACAGATGGCAACCGACATCTTCGGCGCACAGTGGACAACGCTCGTCGACGATCTCTCCGACATTCTCTTCGGCAACTACGTATTCGGCGCACCAATCTCTTCCGCAAACGACTACTCGCCGACCGCCGAACGGGATGCCACCACGACGATTGACCAAGACCAGGGCCGCGCCTGAGCCGCGGACTGTTCGCCATATGCGGCGCGATTTTTTCTTGCTCGCTGCCGCCTTCGTCGTTGTCGGGCTGACTGCCGTTGTGCCGCAACACGCCCACGCCGGCAACAGACAGATCCGCGTCTCCGTCCGAAACGAATTCAGCACCAACATCAGCGGCACCACGGTTATCTACAGCTGCGGGAGCGGTGAATACAGCGTCACGGACGACGACGGGTTCGATCAGGATGCAACAGATGGCGTCATCCTCATCACACCGGCCGTGGCCGCCTCCTGCGACATCGCCGACGATCTGGTGGTGCGTGTCCAGAACCTCTCGGCGGCCGGCTACCTGGACTGGATCGACGAAACCACCTTCTACGACACAAACCGCGAAAACAGCTACATCGCAACGATGCGGTTTTCGGTGCTGGTCCGGCTGACCGACCAATTTGGCGTGACACCGCTGACTGCCCCTGACGCTTCCGGTATCTTTGCCGGCGGCGCCACGGTGAACGGCGTCCTTTCGCCCGATCATACGCAGCTCGGTTTCCCCGTACCGGTCGGCGGGTCTGACGGCACGCTCACGGTGATAGGACTCGGCTCTCTCGGCTACCTGAATACCGTGACGAGTAACATCAGCGTGCCGCCAACCGGAGACAGTCCACAGCGTGCCTACAACTCTCGCAACCAATACTCGATCCTTGTGCTCGGCCGCGATCAATTCGGTTTGGAGCTGCTCGGCAGCGGCGGAAGCGCGCTCTTCCAATCATCAACCCAAATTGCCTGTCCTAACCAGGGCGGCACGAATTTCTACGGCTGCCCGGTGCCGGTCGGGAATGCCGCCTCCACCGTACGCGTGACAAGACCAGGCTACGTCGACTTTACCGCTGGCTCTGCCGCGCCTCCCGCGAGCGCCACCGGGGTGCAGACCGCGCTGCAGACGGCGAACCTCTTCGCCGTCAAAGTGCTGGGCGTTGCCAATGAGTTCGGGAGTGCCATCACGCCCACATCCACACCTGCCGTCATCCCGGTCTTCCTTGCGAGCGGCACAAACATCCTGGGCATGCGCCTGTCCGGCAACGAGTGGTACATCGCCGCAACCCCGGGCTCGGCCCAACTCACCGTCCAAGTTCAGGGCTATGCCAACACCGCCGTACGCATCGAGATTTCCGCCGCCGGCCAAGCAACGGCCGACTACGACACCTCGACGGGATCAACCTGGGCCGCCACGGTCGACGGACCCGCACTCCCGGCCGACATGTACGTCACCCTCTACGACACGACCGGTGCCGCAGTTTCCGGTGCCAACGTGACGATCTACACGAACAACACCTACTCCGGCACCAAACTCGCCACCGACCTGCGCCTTTCCGGCTCGAACAATGCGTCCCGCCAAACAGAATCCGATGGTTCAGCTACATTCGCTCTGCCGAGCGGCTCCTACTGGGTGCAGATCGTGAAGGGTGGCGTTGTTTCTTGGGGCAGTGCCGCGGATCCCAAGCCGATGGGCTTCGTTGAAAGCGGCGCGCCATGGCGCTACACGCTAAACCTCCAGACAGGCACGGGCGCGCTCGCGCCGCGCGCCGTTGGCCAGGCCGCGGTCTCGGCGACCCGTTCCACGATTGTGGCGGTCCCAGGCGCCGTTGCCGCCGATGGAACGAGCGCAATCACGGTGACCGTGACGGCGCGCGACGATGCCGGCAACATCCTTTCCGGACGCGGCGTGAATGTCGCCTCAAACCGTCCTGCAGATGTTTGGAACACGACAGTCGGTACCACGGACGAAAACGGCGCAGCAGTCTTTACCTTGCGGTCGACGCTCGTCGGCAGTTCTACGCTCACCGCGGTCGTGGACGGCGTAGCGCTCTCCGGCTCCGCAAACGTCTCCTTCACCTCCGGCAGCGGCGGAAGCGGACTCCTCTATCCCGCCGGAACGCTCCTCAAAATTTCCTGCCCCGCCAACTCCGGACCATTCCACCACTGCAGAGCGGTCTACTTCTACGGCTCCGACGGCAAGCGACACGCATTTCCAAACGACAAGATCTACCGAACGTGGTATGCTGACTTCTCCTCGATCCAGACCATCAACGAAGCGCTCATGGGCACGATCTCTCTCGGGGCGAACGTCCGCTACCGACCGGGAGCACGGCTCGTGAAACTCGCGAGCGTCCAGGACGTGTATGCCGTGGAGCGCGGCGGCGGGCTCCTACCTCTGGCAAGTGAATCCATTGCCGCGACATTGTATGGGTCGGCCTGGGCCAGCGCCGTCGATGACATCAACGAAGCATTCTTCTTCGACTATACGGTCGGCCAACCAATAACGAATCCTGCCACCTACTCCCCTTCCGCAACCCGGGACGGCACGACGACGATCGATCAAGAACAGGGGCGCTAAACAAAAACCCCCGGCGCATGCCGGGGGTTTTTGTGTGCCTTAATGGGCGATCAATGTTTCCTTGAGACGCTTCTTGGAGAATCGCAGATAGCCGATCTTGGCGCGGCGGACCTTGGCCTGCTTCAGCGGGACGATCTTCGCGATCATCGGCGAATACAGGGGGAAGATACGTTCCACGCCGACGCCGTGGGACACCTTGCGGATCGTGAAACTTTTGGACATGCCGGCGCCGCGGATGCCAAGAATCAGGCCCTCAAAAATCTGGATGCGTTCCTTCTCTTCGCCCTTGGCGTTCGCCTCCACAATGCGGGTGTGCACCGCGACGGTCATGCCGGCTTTGAGGGTGGGAATGGTTTTGATCTCATCTGCCATAGGAATGTATGAATCGCGGGCAGTATAACGACCTGGCCCCGGGGCGTCAACCCTGCCCCCATCGAGGGTGGGCCCTCGACAAGCTCGGGCAGTAAGATTATTTGATTCCCCGAGCGAGCGCAGCGAGTCGAGGGGCGACCATAAAATAGGATTGACAAAACCGATCCGATGATCAGCTAGGATGGAATGGTATGAAACAGCAAGAATGGTTCGTCTACATCCTGGAATGTTTGGGCGGCAGCTATTACGTCGGTATGACGGCTGATGCGGGCGTTCGTTATGAGCAGCATCTGTCGCGATTCGGCGGGAGGCACACCGGACGTCACGGAGTGCGTCGTTTGGCGCACCTGGAGCGATACGACCATCTTGATGAGGCGCGTTACCGCGAAAAGCAGCTGAAGTCGTGGTCGCGCTGGAAGAAGGAAATGCTGATTACTGGCCAGTGGCGGCAACCGACGGCCTGATCGAAGGTTGGCCCTCGACTCCGGCCCCGCTACGGCGGGGCCTTCGCTCGGGCAATATTTTTTTGAAAGATTTCATTCCCCGAGCGAGCGCAGCGAGTCGAGGGGCGACAAAAAAAGAAGAACGGCGCCACCTCGATCCCGCCGTGGCGGGAGAGATGACGCCGATCGGTCCAACCTGCCTGCCGGCAGGCAGGTTGGCCGGACAATGGACAATGGCTCAAAACCCCACTGCCCAGGGTGCAACAGTCAAAGATCAACCCGCGAGGACCGCCGCCGGGCGCTGACCGAACCAGCCGTAGCCGAGCCAGTAGGAGCTCCAGAGCCAGCGCCGGTCGGCCCAGGAGAGGCAGCGGACGAACAGGTGGCCGTCCGAGCCGCGATAGACCGTGCCCCAGAAGAAGATGGCTTTCCCCTTCCAGTCCAGCGGGATGAGCGCCGGGTGGTTGAGGAGGTAGTCGCCGACGTTGACCGGCAGGACCGGTTGGCCATCGAGCTTCTTCAGGAGATCGTCCCCGACGATGGAGCCCTTCGTCTGGGCCTCGTCGAGGTGGAGGCCGATCTTGGCCGCGTCCCAGATGAGCTCGCCCTGGAAGCGGCTCGCGATCTGGTCCTCCTCGTGGATCGACCAGCCTTCCGGGATCATCGGCTGCACGGAGCAGTCGATGATGTGGGTCAGGATCTGGATTTCCGCGTTGCCGCGGATGACGGCGAGGACGTCTTTGCTGACCGTCTCGCTCTGGGCGAGACGGACGAAGTCCTCGATCGTCCAGCCGGCCTTCCGCGCCGTGATCTCGAGCTCGTGCGCCAGACCCACTCCCAGTTTCAGTTCGTTCATGATCGCTCCTTGCCGACGCATCCCGAAGGACATGTCAGCACCCGCTTCGTGACTCATCGAACCAAGGAAACGTCCCTGGCCCGACTCACCAACCTTTCAAAGCGGCGTTCTGTCGTTCTGGATCCCCGTTTCTATAGGGATGACAACGATAAAACGCTGCTTTCAAACAATCGCCCATTCAAAGAACGAACGGCTCAATATAGCAGAAAAGACTGGTTTTGTCAAGGGTTTGGCATTGCCGCCAGAATGGCCTCCGCCGTCTCTTCCGGCGTCTGGAAGCTCGTATCAATCACCAGGTCATAAACCGCGCGGTCGCCGAAATCGATGCCGTAATGCTTCTTGTAGCGTTCCGCGTCGCTCGTGACGCGCGACGCCAGTGTTTCGCGGACATGGGCCACGTCCCGATACTCCGGTTCGTCTGCGCGGTTCTCCCCGCGTTTGCCGGCAAAGATACGCGCGGCACCAACCTGAGGATTCACATTGAGAAATACCTTGAAGCTCGTGGGGATGAAGTGCCAGGAGATGCGACCGTCGATGACGAGGTTGTCTTCTGTCTCTCCGAGCTTCTTCTGATAGTCGTCGACGATGGTGTCGGTGTTCTCCGGCAGGGCGTTGAACTCGTCGATCGTGAGTCCCCGTTCAAGCGCTGCTTTGCCGCGCAGATCTCCCATCGAAAAGAAGCGGTAGCCGAGGCGATTGGCGAGCAACTTCGCGACCGTGCTTTTGCCGGAGCCAGGAAGCCCGGAAACAGTGATGATCATGGACGGGAGGGTTTGCGATGCTTTGCACGAAGCGCAGCAAGGACGCTCGCCAACTCCGGCGGCAGCGGACTTTCAAAGATCCGCTCCATGCCTTCCGGATCGGTGAAGGAGAGCGACGCGGCGTGCAGGAACGGCCGCGGCAGGACGATCGACGACTTCTTCTTCATCGGATACAACGTGTCGCCGACAACGGGATGCCCGATGGCGAAGAGGTGCGCGCGGATCTGATGGGTGCGTCCGGTCTTAATTTCAACCTCGAGAAGCGCGGCGTTTGGAAACCGCTCCCGTACCTCGAAGAGCGTAGTGGCGGCTTTTCCTTCCTGAGATTCAGGACGCGCGGCCATGCGGGCGTGGCGGGTGGAACGACCGATCTTGAGGTGGATCTCCCCGACATCGTCGGTCGGTTTGCCGTGTACCAGGGCGGTGTAAATCTTTTTGACCTTCTGCGCCGCGAACAGCTCCGTGAAATGCGTGTAACCCCGCGCCGTCCGCGCCACGACGAGCAATCCCGATACGTCGCGATCGAGTCGGTGCACGATCCCAGGCCGTTCCTTCTCGCCGACCTTGGCGATCTTCGGATCGAGCGCCACAAGACCATCGGTGAGCAACGGTCCGATCACGCCCGGTCCGCCGTGAACGACGACGCCCGCCGGTTTTTCGACAACGAAGTAATCCTTGCTTTCGTGAACGACATGAATGGTCGGAACCTCGACCGGTTTCTCCGCCGCCGCATCAGGTGCGACAAACGTCAGCGTCTGGCCGTCGCGCACAAGCACGTGTGGAGTGACGCGTTTGTGGTCAAGCAAAATCTCGCCGGCATCCACGGCCGCGCGGGCCTTGCTGCGGCTCGTTGCGAGCCCGGCCTTAAAAAGATAGACGTCAAGCCGCTGGCCGCTTCCCCAGCCCTCGATATGTTGTTCATCCGTTGCCATAGGTTTCGGTCAGCCAGATGCGCGCCGCGACAGATGTCCGGACCGCGCCGTTCAGCTGCGCTTCGCGCAGTGCCGCAATAATTTGTCCGATCTTCGGACCGGGGGGAAGTTTCAAAAGCTTCATGATTTCTTCGCCGCGCAGGAGCGGCGCCGGACGCTTCCCCGGTTTCCCGCGCACCGCGGCGACCTCGGCGATGCGCTTCGTGAGCGCGCGATAGCCGACAAGGAACGGCCGCCCATTCGCGGCAATCGTCGCCGATCCGTCCGCAAACATCACCTTGAGCAGGAGCTCTGCCGCGGCAGGTTCCGAAAAAAAGTATTTCTCAATCGTCGTCGCTAACATCTCCTTGGGCTTTCCGTGGATGGCCATCAGGTGATGACGGACGGCAAAGGCGACGCGGCCACGGTCCACGTCGATGCCAGGGGCCTTGTAGCTCGCCAGCGCTAATCGGTCAATGATTGCCGCGGCCATTTCCGCGCCTTGTGTGTCATGTTCCGGAAAGCAGATGCGTTCGACCTTGTCCCTGGCTGGCGTCTTCTGACAGACCGGTTTCGCCACATCATGAAGAAATATGGCAAGCGCTGCCTCGGCATTCCAACCGGAAGGAAACTCGCGTCGAAACTTCGGTGTTTCCAGAGTTTCGAGCGCCAAAAGCGCATGCTGCCAGACATCACCCTCGGTATAAAAATTCTTCGGCTGGGCGCAGCCCTTCATGGCAATTGCTTCCGGCATCAGCACGTCGAGGGCGCCGGCCTTATCCCAAAGTCGGATCGTTTCCACGGGATTGGCGGCGAGCGACTTGAGGAATTCCTTGGCCACAAGTTCCCGCGCCACAATGGGCTTGCCGTCACGCTCCGCAACGAGCTGCTTCGCGTGTTTTTTAATCGCCATCCACGTTGCGGGAACGATCGTCGCATCGAGTTCCACGGCGAAACGCAACGCGCGCAGCATGCGCGTGTAGTCCTCGCGGAACCGTTCGTCCGGATTTCGAACGGCGCGGATGCGGCGCGCCGAAAGATCGTTCATGCCCTTCCACGGGTCCACGAGCCGGCCGTCCTTGAGCGACCAGGCCATGGCATTGATCGTAAAATCACGTCGTCCCAAATCCTCCGCGATCGGGAGATCCGCCCGACTCTTCACAATGACGTCACGGTAGCCGCCGGTTTTCATCGGCGCTTCGGTCCGCGGCAGGGCGATGTCGACTTCCGTACCGGTGTCTCCCCGCGCCTGAAACTTCCATACCCCGAACGTCCGACCGACATAATGGACGCGACCGTGCATTTTAAGAAAACGCTCAAGAGCTGATCCTGGCACGCCGCGCACCACAAGATCGAGATCGCGCTTGCCGGTGCGACCCAAGAACGCGTCGCGCACGGCGCCGCCAACAACGAACAGTTCCGCATCTGGAAACTGCGCGAAGAAGGGTTGGATCAGGACGCGATCAAGCGCCGGGGTGATCCAGCGGGAGAAAAGGCGTGCCGCGGGTCTCATGATGTTATGCTACCAGAATCCTTGACCGGACGCAGACGCGCCCGCGTAAATTCCCAGAGTGGCGGAATGAGCGATGTAGCAATGATGCCGAGAATGACGTACTCGAAGTTATGCCGCACCCAAGGGATGTTCCCGAACCAGTAGCCGCCCCAGGTGAACAACGTCACCCAAACGAACCCGCCGACCACGTTGTACAGGATGAACGTCGCATACGGCATGCGGCCGATGCCCGCGACGAACGGCGCAATGGTGCGCACCATCGGCATGAAGCGGGCCAGCACGATGGTCTTGGCGCCGTGCTTGGCGAAGAACGCTTCGGTTTTCTCGAGATGTTCCTTCTTCACGAAGCGACCGTTCGTCCTCTCCAGCATGGCGCGTCCGAACCGGGCGCCGATCCAGTAGTTGAGGCTGTCGCCGAGGATGGCGGCCGCAAGCAACAGAACATACACCACCCAAATGTTCAGCGTTCCGAGCGCGGCGATGCTCCCAACCGCGAAGATCATGGAGTCGCCCGGCAAGAACGGCATCACGACAAACCCTGTTTCGGCAAAAATGATCGTGAACAGGATGACGTATGTCCACGGCCCGAACATGCCGATCACCGTATTCAGGTGCACGTCGATGTGTACGAATATGTCGACTGCCGTCCGGAGGTATTCCATAGAAGGTGCGCAGAAGATACCATGCGTTCCGACGCTTGTCATCGTTGACCGTCCGGACGTTTCCGCGTATCTTCACCTCAATTTCGGGCTGTGGCGCAGCTGGTAGCGCGCCTGCTTTGGGAGCAGGAGGCCGTGGGTTCGAGTCCCACCAGCCCGACCAAGAGTATGCGGGCGTCGTATAATGGCTATTACCACAGGTTTCCAACCTGTTGACGCGGGTTCGATTCCCGCCGCCCGCTCCACGAGAAAAGCCGCCATCGATGATGGCGGCTTTTCTGGTGCCGGGGGCCAGAATTGAACTGGCGACGCCAGCCTCTTCAGGGCTGCGCTCTACCACTGAGCTACCCCGGCTGATTGCTACTCTTGTACTGCCTCTGGTGGGCGGCAGAGGATTCGAACCTCTGACCTTCACAATGTCAATGTGACGCTCTAACCAA
>JBBUJK010000038.1:0-22701 GCA_038054875.1 Patescibacteria group bacterium | reverse complement strand
TGCGGCTGCTCGGGGGCTTCGACGCGGTCGTGGACGGCACCCCGGTTGCGCCCGGATGCCGGCATACCACCGTCGACGACGCTGCAGCCGGCCGCAACGGCGATTTCACGGGTACGGTCGGTGGATTGCGCGTCAGCGACGATCACCTCAAAATCCCGGAACGTTTGGCGTTCGAGCGAGCTCAAAAGAAGAGGAAGAAAGCCTTCCTCGTTGTACGTCGGGATCACGATTGAAATCATAGGTTGATGGTCCCCAGTATAGCAGAAACCGGGGGTGATGTCGAGACAAACACGGCCTGTTCTGTATACTGTGCGCATGAAATACGGTCTGCCCGTTTCCGGCACCATCAGCGGCCTTTCCCCTGAGGGGCTTGGTGTTTTTGAAAAGGACGGCCGCACCTTCGCCGTGCGCTTCACCGTTCCCGGCGACCAGGTGGACGGCACGGTCCGCCGTCGCGATGGGAAGACACACTTCCTTGACGCCACGGTCGTCTCCCCTTCTCCGGAACGCGTCCAACCGCGCTGCCCGTTCGTCGGCCGCTGCGGCGGCTGTTCCTGGCAGCAGATGGACTATGCAGCTCAGCTCCGGTGGAAAAAACAGCTCGTCGCAACGGCTCTTGGTGTGGACGTACCCGACGTGTTGCCCAGTCCGGACACGTTCTATTACCGCAACCGGATGGACTACGTCTTCGGAACGGATGGCAAACTCGGTCTCAAGGAACCGGAGAAATGGTGGAGCGTTCTGGACATCACGGACTGCTATCTCCTCTCTGCGGAAACGCCACGCATCCTCGCCGAGGTGCGTGTCTGGGCGGCACATCATGCACTGACATTCTGGGATGGACGCACCGGCACCGGACTGCTCCGTTACCTGATGATCCGCGAAGGCAAACACACGGGCGAACGACTCATCAACCTCGTGACCAGTGCCGAACCGCTGCCGGACGTTGCCGCGCAGGACCTCGTCGCGCGCCTCTCCCCGTTCGCCACGTCCATCGTTCACGGCGTGCAGCCCAAGATTACCGATCTTTCGCTGGCAGAGACATTCACCGTGCTCCATGGATCATTGGGGTTCCATGAAAAACTCGCGGACCGCACTTTTGCCATTCATCCCAACAGTTTCTTCCAGACGAATACCAAAGGTGCCGAACAGATCGTCGCCATCCTGCGAGACGTTTTTGGCACGGACCGCGCGGAACAATCCTTACTCGACCTCTACTGCGGCGTGGGGAGCCTCGGCATCTGCCTCGCCGACCGCTTCACCACCGTGCGCGGCATCGAGGTCGACGCCGACGCCATCGCTCTGGCACAAAAAAACGCGACAGCAAACGCGGCGACGAACGTCACGTTCGAATCCTCCAAAGTGGAAGACGTGGTGACCCCGCTCAGCGAGGCAGCCCTCGCGGAACTTCTGAAAAACAGCGACGCCGTCATCCTGGATCCGCCGCGCGCCGGTCTGCATCCGCGCGTCGTCAAAACGCTGGTGACGTCCGGACCGACAGACGCCGTCTACGTCTCCTGCAACTACCGCGTCCTGGCGCGCGAGCTGCCGGAGATCCTCACGGCGTACCGCATCGTCTCGGTCCGGCTCGTCGATCTCTTCCCCCACACCCCGCATGTGGAGACGGTGGTACACTTGCAACGAACCGCGAAACGTGGTACCTGACGCCCATGACTCCCTCCCCCGCACAGAAGAAATCCGGCTTCGCGGCGCTCATCGGCCGCTCCAATGTCGGCAAATCGACCCTTCTGAATGCGCTCGTCGGCACCAAAGTCGCCATCACGAGCCCCAAACCGCAGACCACCCGCCAGACCATCCAAGGCATCGTGCACGATCCGCGCGGACAGATCGTTTTCATCGACACGCCGGGCGTGTTTGAAAAGGCGCGCGATCCGCTCACGAAGCACATGAACGCCGCCGCCCGCGACGCGCTTCAGGGCGTGGACCTGGTGATCTACGTGGTCGACCCGACCCGCGAAATCGGCAACGAAGAACATATCGTCCTGCGCATGTTGGACGGGGTGACCGTGCCCAAGATACTGGCCATCAACAAAACGGACCTGCGCAACCTCCCCTTCATTGAGGAATACCGCGCGCTCGCCGGTGGTTTCGACCGCGTCGTCGAAATTTCCTCGCTGCGCCACCTGAACCTCAAGCCGCTCGTGGATGCCGCTATCGAGCTGCTGCCGAAGGGCGAGCCGTTCTATCCCGAATACCAATTTTCGAATATCGAGCATCGCTTCTGGCTGTCGGAGCTGATCCGCGAGAAACTGTTCATTCAGCTGCAGCAGGAACTCCCCTACTCTACGGCCGTCGAAATTGACGAGATCGAGGACCGCGAAACGAACGACGGGAAGAAGATCCGCTACATCAAGGCGCGCATCCTCACGAACGGCGACCAGTACAAGCGCATGATCATCGGCGCAGGCGGCCGCAAGATCAAGGAAATCGGCTGGGCGGCGCGCAAGGAACTGGAGCAGATTCTGGATACGCGCGTCTTCCTGGAACTCGAGGTCGAGGTCGATCCGGACTGGATGCTGCGCATGCGCGCCTGAGGTATACTAAACAGATATGCCCAACAAAAAGAAACCTAAGAAATCTCCCCGCAAGCGCTTCCACGGCGACCTGGCGCGCATCTGCCGGAACCTGGTTGCCCAGGAATACGGCGACCGCCCCCTCGACTTCCGCAAGGAATTTTCCTGGCGCATCTTCCGCATCATGTCGGAGTTCGTGGAAGGGTTTGAGTTCCTCTACGACCTGCGCCGTGAAGTCTCGTTTTTTGGCTCGGCGCGCTTCAAGGAAACGAACCACCACTACAAGGAAGCGCGGGAGCTCGCCCGAATGTTGGCCAAAGAAGGATTCACCATGATCACCGGCGGCGGACCCGGCATCATGGAGGCCGGAAATCGCGGTGCAATAGAAGGTAACGGGCTGTCCGTTGGACTCAACATCCAGCTGCCGAACGAACAACGCGTCAATCCGTGGGTGCGCCGCTCCATAGCGTTCCACTACTTCTTCACTCGGAAGGTGATGCTCTCAATCAGCGCTCAGGCCTACGTCTTCTTTCCAGGCGGATTCGGCACGCTCGACGAGTTTTTCGAACTGGTGACGCTGGTGCAAACGAAGAAGGTCGAACCGATCAAGATCATCTGCGTCGGCAAGGACTTCTGGCAGACGCTCGATACCTGGATTGCCAAGCATGTTGAGAACGAACACCACTCCATTGATCCTGAAGACCGGAATATCTACACCATCGTCGAAGACATCCACGAAGCATTCGAGATTCTGAAAAAGACAAAAGAGAAGAAATACGGGAACGTCTGAGCATTTAAAAAACTCCCCCGGTTGGGGGAGTTTTTTATTTACGCTAGAAGTTGGTGTTGGTCGTGCGTGTGGCGCGCAGCGCTTCGAGCGCGGCCTTGCGCGTTGTGCGGGCGGTTTCGACCGCCGTCTTCAGCGTTTCGCGCGCGGACTTCGTGGATGTCTTGTACGCGGCTTGCGCGGTGTCGAGCGCGGCGCGGAACGTCTTGTTGGCTGATTCCACGGCGGCGACATAAGCGGTGCGTGCGGCAGCCACGTCCGTCTTCAACTTTTGCTGTGCAGCAGCCAACACGACGCGGTCCGTGGTGTTGCAAATGGAAGACTTGAATGCAACGACTGCGGCGTCAACCGCGGCCTTGCGCGTGGTGATCGCGCTGTCGATTGCCGTGCGACGGATCGCATGGGCGGCATCAACTGCCGTGCGCCGGATTTCGAGCTGTGCGCTGACCGCGCTGCGATGCGCAGCTGTTGCGGCCGCGATGCTCGCGGCAAAAGCATCATTAATGGCCTTCACGTCCGGATTGCCGGAAAACTTCTCATCCGCCTTTGCCTTGCGCTCCGCGAGTTTGACGTCGATCTCACCGCGACGGTTTTCCAGCTTGGTATCCCGTTCCGCGCGCTGCTTGGCAAGGCGGGCATCGATCTCGCCGCGGTTCTCCGAGAGCTTCTTGGACGTTTCCGTTCGACGGGCGTCGAGTTTTGCCTCCTGACCGGCAATCCGCTCAATCATCTGTGCGTAACGCGGATTCGCGCAGGCACTCGTTGTAGACGGCTCTGAACCTGTTTCCTGAGCGAATGTCAGGTTGGCGGCCAACAGCTGGGCAGTGAGCCCAAGAGCGACCGCGGAAGCAATGTGTCGTTTCATAGCAAAAAGAAATGACTTACAGAAACAGTATACCCCGGAATAGCTTCGACGTTACAGCCGATCAGAACGTTCGACACTCTTCCCAATGAGGAAAAACCCCAAAAATACGGCGATATACGGAAGAAGGCCAATCACATCAGAAAACGGCAGGAAGATCGCAGGGATGATGAACATCACCACCAGAACAGCGGCCAATGGTCGCAATAACCAACCTGTAAGGAGCAGGCAGGCGATGGTCATTTCCACGGTCGCAATCATGAACAGATACAAATTTTCGGACAACGCGGGCCAGACCGTGGAACGGATGACCACCAGCGGATTCCATGCGGCGTGTGCGGCAATCGCCGCGAGATACAACTCCGGATGCCATAGCTTGTCGATGCCACCCCAGAGAAGCGCGAGGCCAGTGACGATCCGGAGCACGGACAGCGCCACGGGCTTCATGTGCGCAGTGTCCATCGCAAAAACAATGCGGGAAAAAACGGCGCCGAGCGCCAACCGACCGCGACCCCAGACGAACAGGAAGAAGCCGACACCGAGGTAGAAAAGGTTTTCAACGGCTGGGATGCCGTGCAATGCAAAACTCCAGACAACAAGAACGATCAACCCGCCTGCAGCGGCCCGCGCGAACAAACCAAGCACAAGCGCCGTAGCAACTGCCAGCTGGACAATGACGAGTGCAGTGCCGCTTTCGGTGTCCGGAAGCGGCAGATGCGGCGCGAGCAGCGTGCGGCTGAGCGCGGCCACAACCAAAACCGCCGCTGTGGCGATGCCAATCCCCAGCGGCACGAACGGTGCCGTACGCGCCAGAGATGACGCCGCGCCGCGGCCGAACTGCAGCCGGCGCAACCGTCCGTCAATAAACCGCGCAGCAACGAGCGTGAGTATCGCAGCGACCAGCGCAATCGGGATGTGCCAGCCAAAAGAGTTCATTTTTTCCCCGCCCACTTCTTAAATTCTTCGTAGGATACTTCGCCGCAAATGCTTTCCTTTGTTTCCGTATTGATGAAAAACGGCACACCACCACAGGTACCCTTGTCGTATTCCTGCAACTTCTTTTGATTAGCGTCGTCGTGCCAAACTTCGTAACTCTCGACGTCCGCGCCCGTTTCCTTCTTCAGCCGCTCAATGAGCGGCTTCATGCGCGTGCAGTGGGGACATTCGCGGCCGTAGAACTCAAGGAGAGCCATAGAGAGGGTTATTGCTGCCATCATAGCACCGGCGCGTAAAACCAAAAACCCCGCCTTTCGGCGAGGTTTCGGGGTCCTTCGTTAGAAGGAGCTGCCCTGCCGGCGGTTGCGGTTGCAATCGCGGCAATAGACAGGACGGTCGCTGGACGGCTGGAACGGAAGTTCCGTCACGGCCGCGTTACACGAGGCGCACTTGAGCCCCATGGAGGACACGTCGACCATCGGCCGGGGCGCGCGGTCTGCGCCGCCCATTGCGGGGCGGTCGGACTGCTTGCGATTGCGGTTGCAATCGCGGCAGTAAACCGGGCGGTCCGACGTCGGTTGGAACGGGAGCTCAGTGATCGCGGCCGAGCAACCGGCGCACTTGAGGCCCATTGCAGACACGTCAACCATCTGGCGCGCTCCGAAGCTGTTGTTATCGTAAGCCATTGTATTGGTGCTACGGTGATGAATGATTCGACCTTTCGCGGACCGTGCACCTTTCTCTATCGAATCGATAGTCGGTTTGACACGTCTCGCACGCCCAACAAGATACCACATTCCTCGCGGAATGTCAACCCCGGCGAAAGCATAAAAAAGAGGACGCTTTTAGGCGTCCTTCCACGAATCTCCGCGGAAATCGATCAGCGCGTTCGCCTGCCGGACGGAGTGCCCTTGCCAGGCACAGGCAGAGGTGGCGGGTCGCCAGGGCGACGCACAACCGCTCCGATCGTGGTCTTCGCGTCGTCCTCGTCGTAGGCGTCCTTGTCATTCGCGTCGCCGCCCGAGAGCAGCGCGTCGAGCGCGGCATCGTCGTCGTCCGGAGCGCTGCTCGCGGCCGCCACGAGCGAGATCTCCGGATCGCCGTCGTCTCCGTCGGCCTCCCTGACCGCCGGCGGAATCGTCGGCTTCGTCTCGACGTCGCCCGCGTCGCCCGTCGACGCGACTGTGGTCGACGGCGGCGCCAGAGACTCCGGCTTCTTCACGAAGCCGAACTTCTCCGCCATGGCCCGGATCGGCTTCATCAGCACCGGAATCGGGAGGTGCTGTGCCAGAACCCCGTGATCCGCGACCTCGGACATCGCATTCACGGTGAACGCGATGCTGCCGGGCGGCTTATCCGCCAGGTCGCGCGCGGTCTGGATGATCGCCGCGAGGACGTTCTTCGGGAGGTACTCGACGTACGTGCCGATCCCGATCGCATCCTCGATGGCGTGCAGTGTCCGCGTCGTGCTGCCGCCGAGGTCCTCCGTCTTGAACTCCCGGAGGAGGGCGCCCGCCAGCTCGCGGTGCGCGGGCGTGTCCTGCTCGTCCCACTTCATCTCGTCGACGAAGTCGTAGAGCTCGACCGGATCCATGATCCGGACCAGCTCGTCCATGGTCACGACCGAGAACACCCTGTCCGGCGTGGCCTCGCCCAGCTTCTCGAGGGCGATGACGAACACCTGGATGCATCCGGAGACGTCCAGATGCTCGGCGATCTCGAAGGGCATCTTCGAGTTCGCCGCCAGCAGCTTGGCGCGGTTCTTGGGCTCGTCCTTGTAGCCCGCGAACAGCCGCTCATGCGGGAACCGCGTGAAGAGCTTCGCGTTGGTGATGTCGCCGGACCGGCGCGCCGCCTCCAGGTACTTCGCCAGGAAGCGCTGGTGCGCCTCCGGCAGCCCCGAGGTCAACTCCGTCTCACCCATGTCTGTTTCCACTCCTTCTCCCTGTCGTAGGGTGCGGTCACCCTTCCAAATCCTGATGGTTCTGTCAATCCATCAGGGCAGTCGCACGCGACCGCGTTCCCTGCGGATCAATCCGTCGGCGGCCAGGCCCGTCAGCGCTTTAACGACGCGCAACTCTGTGATTGCGGCGTCGCGCTTCTGCAGAGACGTCAGAAGCGTCGGCGCGAGAAGGCTCGACCGGCCGCGCAACAACATCAACACAAGACCGCGCACGTAGCGCTGCGATTCTTTGAACCGGACAGAAAGTTTGCGATCGCGTAGGGGCGCGGTCATCGCGCCCTGCTTGCCGGTCACCATGTGTTTTCGCGCTTTGCAAACGACGGCCAACGGACACGATACGCACGCTGGCCGCTTGGCGGTACATACCGCTGCCCCAAAATCCATGATGGCCTGGTTCCAGTCATAGCTCGCGCGCGGCACGAGCGCGTCCGCAGCCTTCTGTAACACAGAGTCGTTTTGTGCGGCGCTCCCCCACTCCGGTCCGAACATCACGCGCTGCACCCAACGGCGGACGTTGACGTCGAGCACGGACAGGCGCGCGCCGAAGGAGAACACGGCCAAGGCACGGCTGGTGTACGGACCAATGCCGGGTAACGATTCCAATTCGGCCAGTAGGGGTTGATAATTATCAACCCCTACACGGGATTTCGGCCATCCACCCCGCGTCACCACGGCCTGTGTCGTCTTTTGCAAATACAACGCCCGTCGGTTGTAGCCCAAACCGCCCCACAAACGAATCACATCGGCGACCGGTGCAGCGGCCAGTGCCTTCACGGTCGGAAAATGCTTCAGGAACCGTTCGTAAAACGGGATGACGCGAGCGACTTGCGTCTGCTGCAGCATGACCTCGGAGACGAATATCTTGTACGGATCAGTCTCCCCACGCCAGGGCAGCACTCGCCCGTTCCGTCGGTACCAAGCAAGCATCTTCCGACGGATCTGGTTGTGCGCATCGTTTTGCATCATCCTACCCTATCATCATTGACAAAACGCCCAAAACCAACTAGCTTCAACCCATGTCCACCTCCTTGCAGGTTTCAAAACCCGCGGATCCGACGATCTACCTGGTTCGCCATCCCTGGCGGATCCGTATTGTATATGTCCTCGGCATCCTGACCTGGTTCGGCGTCGTCTGGGGATACATCCTGTTTTTCGAGCTCAATCCCTGGTACTGGCTGATCTTCGGTCCGATCGTCGGCGTGTTCACGGTCTACCATGTGCTCGCCTACGGCATCAACGCCTTCTACCCGGGTTTTGATCTGGCTGCGCATGAACGACGCGTGAAGAGCCACTGGCTGCACGCGACGACTCCGGCGGTCGACGTCTTCGTGCCGGTCGCCGGCGAATCGGTCGACCTCCTGCGCCGTACCTTTGCGGCGGTGCGCGCCATCGACTACGCCGCGAAAACGATCTACGTGCTTGACGACCGACCAAGCGACGCCGTACGTGTGCTGGCGGCCGAGATGGGTTTCCGCTACCTGACGCGTCCGAACCCGGGCCATATGAAGAAGTCCGGCAACCTCAAGCACGGCCACGAGAACAGCACCAGTCCGTTCATCGCCTACCTCGACGCCGACTTTGCGCCGCACCCGCAGTTCCTGCGCGAACTGCTCCCGTACATGGACGACCCGAAGGTGGCGATCGTCCAGTCGCCGCAGTACTTCGACGTCGACGCCGCGCTGCATGAGCGCGCGCCCATCGCTTTCGGCGCCGGACACCTGCAACAGGACTTCTACCGCATCATCCAACCGGCGCGCGACCGCTTCGGCGCGGCCATTTGCGTCGGCACAAACGCCCTCTACCGCCGAAGCGCACTCGACGCGGTGGGCGGCGTGGAGCAGATCGAACATAGCGAAGACATTCTGACCGGCTTTAAACTGACCGCCGCCAGCTGGAAGATCCGCTATGTGCCGCTCGTGCTGGCCACCGGTTTCTGCCCCGAGGACGTCTACACCTATTTCCACCAACAACACCGCTGGTGCTCCGGTACGCTGCAATTGTGCTTGTCGCGCCGCTTCTGGACGGCGCACGTGTCACTCGCAGTCAAACTCTGTTACCTGGCAGGTTTCTTTTACTATCTATTCCAACCATTGGCGCTCCTGATGGTGTTCCAGATGTTCGTGGTGCTGTTCTTCCACTTTGACGCCATTACCTTGCGCCATGCTCTGCCGTTCGTCCCGCATATCCTGTTCATCACCATGGTTATTCCGCTGACCCGCGGCACCGCGTCGCGCTTCGGCACCTTTCTGGCGCGCACCACGCACGTCTTCAGCACCAGTCAGGCGCTTATCTCGCACATCTCCGGCCGCCGGTTGGAATGGTTGCCGACGAATGTGCGACGCTCCGGCGTCTCCTCGGCTTTTCAGTTCCTGCTTCTCACAAGCGGTCTGCACCTGGCCATGCAGATAGTGCTCGCAGGAATTGCCATCGCCATCTTCCGTTCTGAGCTAACGCAACTGCAATATTTCCCCGTGACGCTATGGATCGTGTACCACATCGTCACCGGCAGCATGTTCCTTTCGCATGGCATGGCCACGCTCCGTCGCAGCGGCGAATAAAAAAGCCCTCCGCGCACTAGGCGAAGAGGGTGATCACATCCTTACAGGTCGTGGATGAGCGTCTGCTGTACGGGATACAAGCCGAAAGGACGGCAATGACCGGCGCGAGGCGCACGAGCCACGGTCTTGCATCGGTCAGTGCGACCGCGAGATAGGCCCGCAGGAAATCCTGAACGCCGGTTTGGATATTGCTCACAACGCCCCCGTCGATGACCCGCGCGCGAAACGTCGCGGTGACGGCGTCGTTCAAACCTTGTGTGAAGTCCTCCCAGGGTTGGGCGCTGTCCAACAGCTTGATGACGTCGGCGACGCGTTGCCGGACCGTTTCGTCGGTCGTCCCGGCAACGATACGCATCAGGAACTCGCTCCCCAACATCTCACGCTTCAGATTGTTTCGGATGCTTTCAATGTACGTCTCCTTCGTCATCCAGGACGGCGCGGCATACGGACGCGACACCGAGAACGGACAGATCCGCGCCGTGTCGTCCGCCAAGAGCAGCTGGACCGCAGCGGTCGCATCGCGATACATGCCCTGCTTCGACACGCGCAAGACGTACGCGCCATGCTCGACGATGCCGAAAAATGGTTCGAAATTCGCGCACATGTCGATGACTGCATTCTTGTTCGTGGCCACGTCGGCGACGAGTCCTTGGAAACCTTTTCGATCGACGAGCATCACTCCTCCTTCCTGCACGAAGCAGGAACGCATCGTACGTTGCGCGTCCGCCGCTTGTCCACGGCCGCCATTTCCCGTATCTTGGGCGCGTACTCCGGGATCGTCTAATGGTAGGACATGGGCCTTTGAAGCCCAGTATCATGGTTCGAATCCATGTCCCGGAACCAAAAGCGCCGAGCTGAGCTCGGCGCTTTTTGCAATCCTACCGTTTCAAATATCTGCCCACCGCAATACCGCTCGTGATGGTGGTCAGCGCGGCGGCGATCAGGAATTCGGTGCCGAAGATGCGCCAACCCTCGCGCTGGAAGAAACCGAGCAGGTCGAACTGCGTACCGTCGAAGAAATTGCGGATGCTGGGGCCGACCGCGCCGGCGACCGGGAAGATCACGGCCGCGGCGATGAGCGTGGCGAGTACGCTGTAGAGCAGCGCCTCAATGACGTATGGCAGGCGGATGAACCACGCCGAAGCGCCGACCAGCCGCATGATGCCGATTTCCTCGCGATGCGTGTAAATCGTGATCCGGATGGAGTTCCAGACGATCAAGAGCGAAATGATTGCGAACAGGGCGCTGACGCTGATCGCGGTGCTCTCCACCTTCTCGGAAATGCGGCGAATGCGGGCGATCAGCTCGCGGTGGTCGTCGAAATTCTTCTCCTGGATGTACGGCGCATAGGCCGGACTCTCCAGCGATGCCAGGATAGCCGGGTAGTCGGCCGTGTTGCGCGCTTTCACGGCCAAGGACGGGCCGAGCGGATTTTTTCCGAGCTCGGTGACCGCATTCTGGATGGCTTCATTATCCGGGTGCCGTTCCTGCAGCTTTTGCAGCGCCTCATCTGCGCTCGTCACCGTCACCTCCATCACGCTCGGCTGAACCAAGAGCGACGACTTCATGGCGGCAACGACTTCCTCCCCCGCCGTCGGTTTGAGATAGATCGACACGGAAATGCGCTGAGACACGGCGTCGACCGCCACGCCCGCCAGAATGTTCAGGACGAGTAGGATGTTCACGGAGATGAGCGCCAGCGCCAGAATGCTCGTCGTCACTACCGACAGCCAAAAATTCCGGATGAAATCCTGGAGCGACGCCTTTATGACGCGGTAGAATGAAATGAACATGGTCCTCACTAGAGCAAATATTTTCCGACTTCCTGGTCGGACACGATCTGGCCGGCGTCGAGCGTGACCACACGACGACGCAGCGTGTTCACGACTTCGCGGTTGTGGGTGACGAGCAGGACGGTGGTGCCGAACTGGTTGATCTTCACGAGCAGGTCGATAATCTCCCGGGTGTTGATGGAGTCGAGGTTGCCGGTCGGCTCGTCGGCCACAAAAATCTTGGGCCGATGGACGAGCGCGCGGGCGATGGCGGCGCGCTGTTTTTCGCCGCCGGACAGCTGCACTGGGTAGCGGTGAGCCTTCTCTTCCAACCCCACGATCTTCAACACCTGCGGCACGACCGTCTTGATGCGCTTCACGGATGCACCGGACACTTCAAGCGCGAAAGCCACGTTCTCGTAGACCGTCTTCTGCGGCAGAAGCTTGAAGTCCTGGAAGACGACGCCGATCTGGCGGCGCAGCAGCGGGATGTCCTTGCCCTTGATGTGGGTCACGTCCCAACCGCCGATTTCGATCCGCCCCCGGTCCGGCCGTTCTTCGGCCATCAGGAGTTTGACGAGCGTGGTCTTACCGGTGCCGCTCTGTCCGACGATGGACACGAATTCCCCCGGACGGATACGCAAATTGACGTTGGTCACGCCCACGATGTCCGGATGGTACATCCGGCTCACGTCCTGAAAATGAATCATCGTGTCCGCCATGAGGAACAGCCTTCAGTATCCTTGCTTAGCCAAAATGACGGTGTTAGTATAGCACACGCCGAAACCGGGCACAGCCCGCGCAGGCGGGCATGGTTTAGTGGTAAAACGACTGCTTCCCAAGCAGTAGTCACGGGTCCGATTCCCGTTGCCCGCTCCAGGGAAGCTGCAGAGAAGTGCCACCTTAGCTCAGCTGGTAGAGCAATGCTTTCGTAAAGCAGAGGTCCCGAGTTCGAATCTCGGAGGTGGCTCCAAAAACACCGCACGATCGTGCGGTGTTTTTGTATTGTCATTCCGCTATGTCTTGCGTCGCACGCGCGCATACAGCGGCCCGTAGAGGTCCTCGTGCACGTCGATGTGCAGCTCGTGGCGGGAGACGCGCTCCACGAAATCGACCGTCGCTCCGGTGATGAGCGCGAGCGGCCGTTGTTCCGCCCCCTCCCCCATCTCGAGCACCGCAGCCGTGGCCAAACTGTCGGCAACGTCGGTGCGCGACATGTGGAACAGTCGCCCGAAGATGTCCGGCGTGCCGCGATAGTCGCGGATGCCTTTGAACCCCGCATAGCCCAGGGCCACGCCTGTGACGCCGGCGCGCAGCGGCATGAGCCGGCTGTCGGTGATGAGGACACCACATTGCTTCGTACCGAAGCGTTTCCGCAATGCGGTGCGGATGCGACGTGCAACGAGGTAGCTGTCACGCGGCAGGAGAATCAGTTTGCCGTCGGCGTTTGATTCGTCGATCCCCGCCGAGGCCATGACCATGCCATCCTTGACCGTCAGGCAGGCGTACTTCGTGGGAACGACGAGCGAACTTTCGGAACGGATGAGCCGCATCTTGGTGCCTCCGTCCTTGACGACTGCCGTGCGACGCTCGGCCAGTGCCACGATCTTCGAGGTGACGACGAGCACCGCTCCCTCAGGGAACCGTCGGACACGCGCCAGAATGAAGGAAATTAAATCTTCTCCTTCGCGGAAGATGCGGGTCGTGATGGGTGTGACGTGCATGTAAGGAAAATGAAATAAAAAATGCCACCTGGAAAGGCGGTGACTTCGAACGCGAAGAAACCCGCCTTCCCTACAAGAAGATGTCTTCGGTGAAGCTGGACCAGGTTTTTTGTGTTTGAGTGATCAACATGCTTATTTTTTCATGAAATACACCGTCTTTTGCACGGCTTGTGCCGCTTCCTGTTGATAGATTTCGTCTCCCAGCGTGTTGCGCAGCTTTTGTTGGAGCAGATAGACACGAATGACCCGGCGCTTGAACTCCGCTTCGGACCAACCGAACTGTTTGAGCATGTCCTGCAGTTCAGACCCGCTCTGTTTGGCGGTGGCGAACTCGGCGTTCACCTCGGCGTCGGTCACGACGATGCCACGATTTCCGGCGATCTGCTCGAACCAGGCTTCCTGGACGAACCGGGACAAGACGTTCGATTGGATCTGATCGCGCGTCAGATGAACACCCTGCACTTCCGGATGTGCTTCGCGATAGGCCGCGAAGGCGTCGGTGTCAGACAGCACGTCGCGCACCCACACCGAACGCCCATCCACGATGGCCGCCGGAAACGGAAACACATCAGCTGCCCAGCGGCTCATGGTGCCATGCCAGCCGCCGCTGTAGATGCCGATGGCAAATGTCGCCACCAGACCAAGCAGCAACACAATCAACCCGGCCGCCGTGGCTACCCACGGCGCCGGCGAGAGGCGCACATCGGACGACTTTTTATTGTTCTCACGTTCCGCCATAGGTCAGGTGGAGGTGGACAATGTCTCGGGATCGAAGAAATAGAGCCACCAGCGTTCGGCGTTGCTGGAGCGCGTTCGGATCGGTGCGACGCGCGCAGTGGAGCTTGTCACCGTAGCGGTCCGTTCCACGACGACCACCGTCTCTCCGGGCTTCTGGAGGTTCAGTTTGAGCCGCGCTTCGCGTTCCAGAAAGCCGGAAGTCTCAAAACGCTTCAGCAGTTCCACAAGTTCGACGTTGCGCGTTTCCAGCGATCGCGATTCAACATCCAACCGCGCCAAATCAGCGTCAATGGAACGGTTGCGCAACGACAAGCTGATCAGTCCGCTCCCCACGGCGAACACGCTCAATGCGCCGAGAACAGCAAGCGTTCTGGCGTTCCACAGCCGTTGTGACCAGCTCTGCGATCGCGTACGCATGCGGAGTGTGCTGTGAGTATAGCAAAATTAGCGATGTTCGTCCCCTTCTGATTCTGTCGAGAAATCAGCAAAAGCCTTGCGGCTGCGCAGATGATCCACATACTTGGCCACGGCGCGGCGGTCTTCCGGAGCAAGCTCTTTGATGCGACGCTCCAAATCCTGCAGGGATTCCGGCGTGGTATCCAATTGCCGACGAACAGCATCCTGAACTTCGGTGATGCAGGCACGCAGGACAAAGGGATGCGGCACATGATCAATTTCAAGGACAGCCGAGCTTCCGGCGGTCTGGATTTCAATGGCCCCCGTGCGGAACACGTAATCAAGCAGACCGTGTTTATGCACGGAAACGTCCTGAATACGATCGAGATCTGCTTCGGAGACCGTCCACTCAAAAAAGCCGTGACGATCCACGTCAATGACGCGGTGGGAGGTCACCAAAAACACGTTGGAAGTCCATAACAACCAGATCCGCAGTGCGGCAACGAACGCGAACGCACCCACGAGCACGAACACGATGACGCCGAACACGCCGAACCGGAACAGCTGTGCCATGAAGAAGGCGTCGAGCAACAGCAGCCCAAACAGGAAGCCGAGCGGCACCACAACCATGACGGCGTGGTGGCGGGCGTGCTGCAGGATCTTTTCGTTAGGACGAAGCGTGAAGCGTTCCATAGCGTTTGGCGATTTCTTCGCGAAGGATGGTGCGGTCGTCCCAAGGAATCTTTCGTCCGCCGGAGAGGACCATCGCCTGTTCCGCGCCCTTTCCAGTCACGAGTACGAGGTCGTCTGGTCGGGCACACTCCACGGCTTTGGCGATGGCGGCGCGTCGGTCGACGATGTCGTGAAGTGTTTCCCCGAGAATTTTTCCTTTCACTCCCGCAATGACCTGCCGGTTCAATTCGGCCGGATCGTCGTCATAGGGATCGTCCGTTGTCACGATCACGATGTCGGCGCGCGTACTGGAAATCTCGCCCATCACCGGACGTCGCGCACTATCTCGTCCGCCGCCCGTGGCGCCGAAGACATGAATGATCCGACCAGCGGGTTTTCCCACGGCATCAAAAATCTGGCGGAAAGATTCGGGTTCATGCGCATAATCAACGATCGCCGTGAACGGCTGACCGGCCGTGATGCGCTCAATGCGGCCAGGGACTCCTGTTACCGCTGCCAGCGCATCGACTGCGGTCTTCTGCGGAACACCAAGCGCGGCTGCAGCGGCAAACGCTGCCAAAGCATTCCACGCGGAGGCGCGACCGGGCATTCCCAATCGCAGAGCGGTTTCACCGACACGGAAAGAAACGGCGTCGGCACTGAGGACGAGCTGCGTTGCCATCAGCCGCGTATAGCCGATCCGCAAAAATGCAGGCGGCACAACGCAGCGCTCGCACCCGTCTTCCATGTGGAACGTCACCAACCGGTCGGCAGGCATATCCATGAAACGTGCCGCATCAAAAAAACACCCGTTGACCACGAATGTTCGTGGCACAACCTTGCCGCCCACCGCCTTGGGCGGACGCGTTGAAACTGCACGGAACAACTCGCGCTTGGCGTCGCGGTAGGCGTCGAAGCCGCCATGCGCTTCCAGGTGTTCCGGCGTCAGATTCGTGATGAGCGCGAGGTCGTATGCGATACCGCGGTGGCGGTGCTGCAAAATTCCTTCGGAAGATGTCTCAATCACTGCGTGCGTACAACCCGCGTCCACCATGTCCTTGAGCAGCTTCTGCAGCTTGAAGCGGCCGAGCATCGTCATCTTGTACGCATTCAGCTCCTCGCGCTCCCCCACCTTGATAAGCGCGGTCGTGGCCAAACCGACCTTGTAGCCGACCTTTTCCAGAATACGCGTGAGCAACACGCTGGTCGTGGTCTTGCCCTTCGTTCCGGTCACGCCAATGACCACCATCTGCCGCGACGGATAGCCGTACACAAATGCGGCCGCTTCGGCAAGAAAACGGTGGTACCAAAGCAGTACGGCCGGCGACACCAATGGCCGCACAAAGGATTTCAGGCGTCCCATCATGTATTGATCCTACAGCCCCGCGACAGATTCACGGAAGCGCTCCCCGCGGTCGAATTCGTTTTTGAACAGGCCGAAACTGGTGCAGCCCGGGGAAAGCAGCACCGTGTCGCCCCGCTCGGCAATACCAGCGGCAAGCGTCACCGCGGCGTCCATGGAGTCAGCGGTGAAGGCCGGGACGCGGATTCCCTGTTTTCGGAAAGCCGCGACCATCTTGTCGGTACCGGAACCGGGCAGCAGGATCATGGTGCGCACGGCGCGCCGGACCGGCTCGGGAATGTCGCGAAAATCGAGGTTTTTGTCCGAGCCGCCAGTGATCAGAACGATCCGTTTCCCCGAGCGAGCGGAGCGAGTCGAGGGGCTTCCGAAACTTTGGAGAGCGGCGAGGAGCGCGTCCGGTGTGGTCGCGGTCGTGTCATTTACGAAACGGACGCCGCCCTTTTGAGCGATAACTTCCTGCCGATTCGGTAGGCCTTTAAACGAACGCAGTCCCTTGCGGATGCCGATGTCTGACGCACCGGCAGCGATGGCGGCCATCGCCGCGGCCACGGCGTTGGCGCGATTATGCTCCCCAAGGAGGCGCATTGTTTTCAGATCAGCAACAATCCGTTCCTTTCCGTTTTCCCGAAAAACGAGACGGAAACCGCGCAGGAAAGCCCCGTTTTCCTCGGTGAACGGTTTAGTCGACCACCAGTAGCGCCGTCCAACGACCCGCGCACCCATTGCGCGTGTCCACGCGTTGTCACGGCCGACCACTGCGGCGCTCGTCAGCGACTGGAAGGTAAAGATGCGTTCCTTAGCCGCGGCATAGGTCTTCATGTCCGGATAAAAGTTGAGGTGGTCGCGCATCAGATTGGTCATGACCGCGACCTGCGGCGCACAGCGGTCCGGTCCAAGCGTCTCCGTGAGGAAACTGGAGAGCTCCAGCACCACGCGATGTCCCGGCTTCACGCGATGTAAAAAAGACAGCGGCGAAACCAGGATGTTTCCGCCCAGCCAGGTGCGGTATCCGGATGCCTCAAGCATGGCGGCGGTGAGCGCCGAGGTCGTGCTTTTACCACGCGTGCCGGTGATGCCGACGACCGGCGCCGCGCATGCGTCCAAAAACAGCGAGACGTCCGAATGCACGGGAATGCCGCGCCGCTTCGCAAGTTCGAGGTACGGCGAATGCCACGGAACGCCCGGATTGCGCATGATAAGATCGGCGCGCGCAAAATCAGACTTCCGGTGTTTCCCCAAGACGAGCGTGACGTTCCGCTTTCCACGCAGCTGACGAACTGTGGCCGGCATCTGATCGGCCGTTTTCATGTCCGTGACCGTCACCCGCGCTCCCTGCTCTGCAAACCACAAGGCAGCGGTCACACCAGATCCCTTGGGAAACTGACCGAGTCCAAAAATCAACACACGTTTTCCGGTCCAGCCTGTCCTGAGCCGAGTCGAAGGATGATTTGCCATATCAAAACTTTCCACGCCGGGCGGCAATACGTACTGCCATGTACGCCCACGCCACTTGCCGGAACATCTTGATGTACTCAATCAGTCCACGCCGGAAACCGACTTTCTGCATTTTCCGCCGAATCTTCAGACCCCACAGCGGCACGCCGCCATACGGAATGCCGCGCCGTTTGCAGGCGTAGTTCAGGGCTGCCTCGAGCATGAATCCCTGCAAATATTTGTCCGGAACATGCTCAAAAATAGATCGCTTCAACGCGCGTTCTCCGCCGATGAGCGGAAGGTACGGCGAAATGCGCATCATCCAACGGCCGCGATCGCGCAAACCAACGCACATCCCCTTCTCCCCATACAGCACGGGGTCGAGGATGGTGCGGATGTGCTGCACGGTCAAACCGACCAGATCGGCATCGCAGAAAAAGAGCACCGGCGCGTCGGTATGCGCCACGCCGTGTTGCACGGCCTTGCCTTTGCCGGCGCGGATCGGCAACTCATGCACGAGCGTTGCGCCGGCGGCACGGGCGCGCTCTGCGCTCTTGTCCGTGGAGCCGTCCGAAATAACGATGATCTCGGAAATCAACGGCGAAGCACGCAGGGCGCTGACCACGTCCCCGACGGTCTTCTCTTCATTGTATGCGGGCACGATGGCCGCGACGATCGGTCTCGGCACAGGGGACGCGTCAACGCAGCGAGAGGTCGTACTGGATTTCCTCGAGCTTGCGCAGGTTGATCTTCAGCTGGTCGAACTTGTTCCGCAGGTGCCCCGTGATGTTCATCTTGATGAGCTCCTGCGCGACTTCCTCCACCGTGACATGCGCACGGCGGACTTCCTTCATGTCGCCGTTCGTTGCCGCTTTGATGGCATAACGTACGGCTTCACCGGTAAAATCCATGACCCCGCCGAGGTAGGCGTCCTCGTCGATGGCCGGCGCGTCCACGGCGCCGATCCTCTTACCCTTCAGAAAGTCCAAGAAGAGACGCGCCTCGGCGTACTCTTCGAGTGCGGCGCGGTACGACCCTTCGTCCGAAAGACCGACCGTGCGCTTGAAGCGCTTGGCAAGCAGACCGAGCAGCCGCTCGGCGTGGACAAGAAGCTGTTCCCCGCCGGCCAAATCTCCCCGGTGGAACGCGAAGATCGCCTGTTTGGCGTCGGTCAATACGTCGCTCGAAAGCTTGATGGTCTCGCGCCGCTCGGCGTCGTAGCCGGCGTATCGTTTGCGCAGGCCGGCAAAAAATGCAGAATGGAGCATGTCCATATTGTACCGGAAAAACCCCGAATAAAAAAGAGCTCGCATCAGACTTACGTCTTCTGCGAGGAACCGCTGTTCTGCGGCACGAGAGGCAGATTGTGCAAACGATAGTAGTACTGTCGCGCGCCCTCGAGCAGCACGCTGTCGAGCACGGTGCAGCCCATGGACTGTGCGTACATCTCCAGGTGCCGCACATACCCCTCAACTTTCTTGAGATCCCGTTCGAGCACGTTGCAGTCGTGCCGGATGGCATTGACGTCCACGATGCTCTCGACAACGACGTACACGACGTGTGGGTCGCCATTCTCATCACGGCAACGGAGCGGGACCCGGAATGGGCCCTGTTCTTCCTCGTCCGAGTCCTCACAGAATTCGCGGAACTCCGCGAGTGCGTCTGCGTAGGGAGCAATGAAACCGTCCCCTTCGCCGCTGAGCTCCATGGCCAGGGCGAAGCTCTTCACCAGGTCTGCGAACAGTCGGCCATGTACCTCGCAGGAAGCGAGATGGCCGGCGGCCGCGTCGGCCGTGACGCAGTCGAGGTATCCGCGCGCGACCGGATCGCCCGTGAGCGGGCAGACGTCGCCGCAGGCCTCGAGCAGGAAGACGATCAGATCGTCCGCCACGGTGCGCGCGTCCGGGAGCCGGACCGTCCCGTCCGGCGGAAGCACCGGATGGAAGCGCACGCTCGGATGGAGCCGTACTAGGGCGTCGCGCAGGCGCTCGAGCGCCGACGATGCACGACCGCGATTGCAGACGCCACGCAGCGCGGACGGGTACTCCGCCCTGCCGCCAACCACCTGTTCCAGGGCAGCCGCCACGGAATCGTTCCGTAGCTTGGTATGATGATCAGTCAACGCCGTACCTCCTTCTTATAGGGGGCGTTCATTCGAATATACGGAAGAGATCGTGCAATGTCAACCCCGCAGCTGTTGATACAACGCGTCGGTTTTTGCGGCAATGGCGTCCCAATCGAAATGCGCGCGAATAAAGGCTTTTCCACACTGGCCCATATCCCGCAACCGCGGCTCGTCGGGAAGGAGTTCCCGCATGCGCACACGCAGATCCTGGGCGTCGCCCGAACGGAAGAAATACCCGCAGCCGTCCACGGCTTCCTTGTTTTCCGGAATGTCGGATACGAGCACGGGAAGACCGTAGCTCATGGCCTCAAGCGTGGAAATGGACAGTCCTTCTGATTCCGACGGACTGACATAGAGATGGGCGTGTGCAAACAATGCCTGCAACGTGCGACCACCCTGATACCCTAAAAACAGAATGTCTGGGTTGCCATGTGCCATCCCAAGCAGGAACGACTGATATTCCTTGGTAAACGACGGTGCACCGACGATGACGAGCTTTTTTTCCGTGGTCAGTCCTTGGTAGGCCTCGATCAGCGTGTGGATGCCTTTATGCCGCACCAGCCGCGCCACGACGAGCAGATACCCGCCGGACTTCAGTCCGAACTCGGCCAGCGCTTCCGGGCCCGGCGCCGGCAGCAGCGAGACGCCATTTGGAATGTACACCGCTTTCTTTTTAAATCGTGCTTCAATGATGCCTTGAAGCGACTGAGACACGGCTATTGTGGCGTGCGCCCAACGCACCGCGGTCCATTCACCAAAAGCAAGATATCCGCGCGCCAAGATCCCCCACTTTCTGTGGTAACGGTCCTGGCTGTGGAACGTCACGACAACCGTTGCGTGCCGGGCGAACAACCGCGGGATCCACGCCAGCGTGGATGGACCAACACCGTGATAGTGGATGATGTCCGCGTTGCGACGACACACGTCGAGTGTCGAAAAAAAGGCGTGCGTGATGGTGTCGTAATTCTTGGTGTGCCAACTCCAGGCGCGGACGAGCGTGATTCCGCGCCAGCTCGGCCGGTTGCTTCCCGGATACCACGGCCGGACATACACCAACACTTCGTGACCGCGGGTCACCAAACGCGCCGAGAGTTCCTCGACGTGCTTCTCCACACCCCCGCCCTGCTCCCCCATCGGAATCCCCTTTTGTCCGATCATGGCGATACGCATGGCAGGAGTATAACATGGAGGGGGTTGAATTGCGTGGGAAAACATGATATCTTCATGCGCGGCATGACTCGGTAGCTCAGTTGGTAGAGCACCGGCCTTTTAAGCCGAGGGTCGTGGGTTCGATCCCCACCCGAGTCACCAAAAAGCGCCCGATTACTCGGGCGCTTTTTCTGTGATGGATTTATTAGCCGCAGCCTCGCGCATCATCAGCACTAATGAGCTATCGATTGGCGGGCAAGCGGCGGTCAATTAGCTTGAGCGATTCTTGAAAAGCCGCACTGCGACTCCGCGAAAGCAGGGCACGCGGCTGGGGAAGGCGCCTCGGATCCTGCGGAGATGGCGCTTCAGCCACGGCGGTGTTTGACAGGTATTCGCGTATGTGGTCAGATGCTCCCCGTCATAAGTAAAAACGCCTATGGGCTTGAAAGACCTGATCATCGACGTCGATAAGCAATCGGAGGAACTCATCGAGGAAATCGTCCGCGGCTTTGTCGGATACGACGTTGCAAATGGCACTGTCCACCTCTTCAATACCGGGTCGCTTGGCGTGCGCGGCAAGATCCTGCTGTTTCTGTCGGCGCTCCGCGGATGGTCGTTTGTAGACAAAGCAAAAGCATTTGAGACGGACGCCACCCCTTCGACCATAGAGGGGCAGACGCGGCTACCTGGCGGTTCAGTTCGGTCAGCGCTCCACGCTCTCGTGGGCGAAGGTCTCTTGGTGAAAAACGGCAGCCGATATGGTGTTCCGCCGGCAGCCCTGGCCCAGATCAAGGCGGAAATCCGGAGAGCCGACCCGATGAAATTGGTCGACGAAGGCCACGCCGCGGTGAGGGCGGAGGGGAAACGAGCCGCCGTCTCACCGACTCAGAACGCTGCCAGGAAGGATACACGAAAAGAAGCAGTCCGGGCATCCAGCAAGCGCTCGCCCGGCGCCAGCGTCGCCGTGCAGCTCAGCCGCCTGCTGGATCAGGGGTGGTTCAACAATGGAAAATCTATTGCCGAATTCCGTCAGAAGATCAGCGACGATTATGCGATCAATGTTCCGCAGACCAGCCTGCCCCGCTACTTCATCGACGCGGTGCGAGCGGCACGGATGTGTCGCGAACGTGCGGATCGAGGCGGTAGCTCGGTGTGGGTCTACAAGCCGTGTCCGAAGTAGAACACTGCGTCGAAAAACAATTGGAATTATTCATCTAAACCATCAGTCTATGCTCGAAGGATTCGACAGTCGGAAGCAATGCCTCACCGAGGCGCTTGAGGCGGTGCGTAGCCTTAACGTACCCGAGGCTGCAACGGGGGTCGCGCTCAGCTATCTACTCCATGGAGCAGAACGCCCGGTCCTTGGTACGGTACCTTCTCCCCCGAAGACCATTTCGCCGGACATGAGCCGGGATCAGACCGAGGATGATGCAACGACAAGGATCGGTAAGCTGCGCAGCTTCTTGGAGGAGAAGGCGCCGAGCGGCGGAGTCGAAGAGATTCCGTGCCTTGTCTTCTGGGCGGGTATAAACCTCGGTACGGCCGAAGTCGACCAAGAAGCAATCGAGCGCCTCTACCAAGACGCGGACCTTGTGCCGCCCCGCGAACTCAAGCAGTCGCTCAAGGACCTCGCCTCGAAGAAGTATGGACGCCTTGAGCGGGTCCCCGGGCGGAAAGGCATTGTGAAA
>JBBUJK010000037.1:0-9273 GCA_038054875.1 Patescibacteria group bacterium | reverse complement strand
CAATGTCCCCATCACGGTCCCGATGACGGTGCTGCCATCGAACGTCTCCGGCACGGTATCGCTCGAACTGGTGACGGCAGCAGGCGACCTTATCTTGGACGCACTCGGAACCGCCGTCGTCTCTTGGCGCGAGGTGCGTGCAGAGGCCCCGGCGGTTACGTTCGTCCCTTCGCAGCTGCCCGCTCCTTCCGCCGCGCCCGCTCCTGACGCAAATCCGTAAGGTAGTCGCGAATGGTCCGATAGACGTTGACCGTGCTCTTCCGACGTTTGTCCCGCGCCTCGACCCAGGAAACAGGAATCGCGGTGAGTCGCATGCCAGATTCCTCGGCGGCTAATAGCAGCTGCGTGTCGAAAAACCAGCCCGGGTGATCCACCCGGGTTTTGAGTGTCGACCAGGCCTCGCGTCGCACTGCTTTGAAACCGCATTGCGCATCGCGCGCTTTGAGTCCGGTCATGAGACGCGCCAGGATGTTGTAGCCGCGCGAAGTGATCTCGCGCAACACGGAACGTTCAATCTCCGCCGTTGGTGCGAAACGGGAACCATAGGCGACGTCGGTGCCGCGCGTAATTTCTCCAAGCAGGTGCAGAAGCGCCATCAGATCCACGGAAAGATCCGCATCCATGTAGCAGAGCGTGTCTTCCGTTGCCTCGTTCCAGGCGCGCTGCAACGCCCGGCCGCGGCCGGATTCATCCAAATGAAACCAGCGGATGCGCGGATCGGCGGCGAGCAATGCGGCAACCGCAGGCGTCGCGTCCGTGGAACCGTTGTCAGCGATGCAGATGCTCCAGCGGCCAAGCGAGGGCAATCCCTCAAGAAAACGGACAAGCAGTCGCACGTTCTGTTCCAGAACAAGCGCTTCATTTTTCGTGGGCAGAACAATGACGAACGATCGGTCGAGCGCGGACATATTCAACGCGAATCAGCGTACTCCACGACGGCAAAGATCGCCACGTCACCGACGCGGTACACTTCGCGAAAGCCCGGACCGGACGGCTCCCACTTCCAGACTTCGCGCTCAAGCGGACCGATGTAGACGTGCGTAATGCCGGCACGCATGAGGAATCGGTGACGGGCGTCGTCATCCTTGGCCTGCACCGCGAGCCAGACAAGCGCGTGTAACTTCGCCTCAATGGCTACGGTCTCTGCCCAATGACCGGCGTAGACGGTTCGTGCGGTCATGGCGGCGATGCCATTGGCGCGCTCGGCCATGGCAACAATCACCACTCCTTCCGGCAACGTGGTGCGAATCCAGGACATCGCCGCGCGATCATCGGCAGTGATCCAGACCGGAATCGGTTTCGTGAACCAGGCCGAGGCGGACAGCAGGTTCATGGCACCGCTCGCGGAGAAAATCAGAAAAAATCCTACCGCGGCAAGAACATTGCGGATCGAACCGAGTGAGATGCCTGCGCGTGTCTTCAAGAATGCGTCCCAGAGACGCAGGAGCTCGGGTGCAGCGAGAAGCACGAACGGAACAAGTAATCCTTCCGTCATTTTTCGTTGCCACGGAATGGGCGCGTAGACGAATGCGGCATGCACCACAAGCCAGGCAAGAAGGAAGCGCCATTTTGGCGTGCGCATATTTCGTCCACGCCAGAGCGCTATACATGCAAGCGGCAAGAATGCGCCGGCAGCGACGAACGCAACCAAAAGTCGCGGCATCAGTGTCTGATTCAAGCCGTTGCGTAACAGCGTTGTCACGTCGGTCAGGGAAAGCAGGCCGTACGGTAACGCGCCAAGAACACCCGCGATACACAATACAACAATACCGCCGAGCAGAATCCAGAAACGCTTTCCCGTTGGTGCCAAGGCAAGCCATCCCACACCAGAGATGGCAAGGACGACCGGCACATAGTACGGATGAAACTGCGCGAGCAGCAGAAACACCACGGCAGCAACAGCGAGCCAGCGCCAAGAACATGTCCGGGCAAACCGATATCCCGCAGAAATCACGGTCACGAGCGCCGCAAGTGAAAGCACAAAATGCGATGAGTAGAGTGCGGAAAGGAGCAGTGTGACTTCCGGCACCCACACGTCGATGGGGAGATTCATCCCTTGTGGAGGAAGCCCGACGAGTGAACGAGCAACGACCCACCACGCGCCCCACCCCGCACCGAACGCGGCGAGCAGAAGAAACAATCGTCGCGTACGTGCGTCATCAAGAAACGTTCGGCCGGCAAAGACGAGCGCTGCTATGGCAACCGGAATAGAAAGCAGACGACTCACCGGAAAGATCCACTCCGGACCGAGCTGGGTAAGGCGCGCCAGGAGTCCAACGGCAAGCCAGGAGACGTTCAGGAAACGGTGCGGTTGCGGATCATTCGTAAAGACGTCACGAAAGAGCCAGTGTCCCTGGCGGACTTGTTCGATGTAGGAGTAATAGACGCCGGTGTCGCTCCCGAAGAAAGGCAACGTGCCGCTCGGCGCAGCAAGGATGCGCCCGACAAGTTCCGGCAACGCGGCCAGAACAATCAACGCAAGCGTTACGAACGCGGCGAAGCGCAATTCACGGCGCATCTCCGGAGGGAAGCGCATAGATGATGCCATCGGTATCGCGGTATACCTCGGTCATCTCGTGGTCGGCGGCAAAGCGAGCAGCTAAATCCTTATGGTCATTATCTACGAAGGCGAACGTGGCGTTGAAATCACGCGCAATTTCCCGGCCGATACGATCTTCGCCTTCGCCGCGTGTTTCGCGCACCCACTGCCAATACTTCTCCGGATTTCTCGCATACATAAACGACGGATCGAGTCCGACAAGAAACCGAACGCGCGTCGTGTGCAGAAAGAAATACGGGAAGTCGTCCCAATCGTTGTGCCAGAGAATCGCTCCCTCCGGAGCGTTCTGTGTGAGCCAAGATGCTGCGCCGGCATATTTCGTCGGCGGAACTCCGGTATCAAAATCATGCTTAAGCGAACGTATGTCGCGGAACAGAATGAGCGGTATGAGAAAACCAAGAATCACCAGTGCGGGAATACGTTGCCACGCACGCAGCCGCAAGAACACATCGAAAAACTTCTGCCAGTCAGCCGCGTGAACAACGCGCATGGCAAAAACAATGAGCGCAGAACCGGCAAGTGTGGCAAAAGGCACAAAGTATTCTACGTTGCGCCGGGAGCGTGCCGTGAGCACGAAAAAGCCGACCGCAAGCACCATGAACCAGCATGCCCGACGTCGCTCCTGCGACGACGGAGCATCTTTGATCGCCTTTCCTTGTGTCACACCCATGGCAACGATGAACGTCACCATGCCGGCAAGCAGGAACGCGAAGACGAAGGATGATTGAGCGACGAGCGCGAGCGGCTCTGATGGGTACCACTCCCCACCGACGCCGATCTTGTCCTTGAATCCGATGATGCCAATTCTCACAATGTGCAGCCACGAGAATCGAATGTTGTTTGGAAAGTACGGATTCACGACAAGCGCGACGAGCGTTCCCGCGGAGACGGCAAAAAATGGCATCAACGCGGCGCGCCATGTCGCCAAGCGTCGAAGTGCAGCGGGACCGGCGGTGATAGCTGCTTCAAGCAGCGATGCCGCGGCATACGATCCGGCGACGACGAACAAGAGCGGCCAGCCGTTGTAGCTCCAGACATAGAGTGCGGCAATCACCGCGAGCAAGAGATGTTTCTTCCGGTCAATCGCCATGATTGCGGCCAGCACGAACAGCACGGAGAACGCCGGTGCCTTAGCCAAGTTCATCCGGAAGCCGAATGGGTTGTTGAGAAGGAGCACACACGCGGCCGCGGCACCGGCACGCGCCGAGCCCCACGAGGCAATCAAAAGAAACACCACGGCAGGGACAAGCGACGCCAGAATCAACGTCGCCAACTGGATACCCCCAACCGATCCAAGCGCCGCAACGAACGGCACCAGGAACAGATGATAGCCCCAGTGATGGTCCACGTAGTTGTCAGCGAACACGGTCTCCGTGAGCCAAGGAAAATCGCGTACAACGGACGTGTGCACCATCAACTCCGCCATTTTTGCATGATAAAAAGAATCCGGATCAGGAAAGTATCCGGAGGATGTCACCAGAGCGTTGAAGGCGAACGCTGCGGCGAAGATCCCAAGTGCAATAAGAAGCCGATTGCGCATGCACACAGTATATACGAGGGCAGAAGAAGAGGAGAGGCTTGAAACAAGCCCCTCCCCCTACGAATCCGAGGTGACCACGGGCCTCGCCGGTCCTCACCCAGCATGGATGTGAGGACCAGCAAGATCCTCAGGGAGGACCCAAGGCCTTCTTGAAGTAGTCTACCCAGGGATTCGGTGAAGGATTGACGCGGTGCGCCAGAGCCAAGAAGTACGCCGTGTGCCCGCCGAGCATCAGAAGCTCCATGGCCTGGCCAAGCGGCGCGCGTTCGGTGAGCTTGAGTTCCTCGACGGCCACGCCGTTCTTGCGGAACACGTCGGCAGTGAGCGGGAAGCGCGTGGCGACGCGCGGCGTATACAAGCCGGAGCGCACCAGGACCGCGGCAACCTGTTTCACGGACGACTTCGGAAAACCGAGTCCTTCCATGAAGTGGTGATTGAGCTCGGGGATCGGCTGCCAGAACGCGAGATGCTTGCCCGTCTCGTTCGTCATGTTCGTCACGGCATGCACCGCGCCTTCGAGGTGTTCCGCGCCGCTCCAGAGGATGGCTTTGTGCACGAGCCGTGCGGCCAGGCGCTTTGCGACGTTCCTGAGTGCCGGGACGTCCGGCGAAACGGTGCGGACCGTGGCGCGGAGCGCGCGGATGGCGTCCGATGCCTCGGCCGCGGAGAATGTGAGTGCCTTGGCGCGGGAAAGAAGCGCGGCGACGCCGAAGACGGAGTACCCGAGGCCGAGTCGCGGTCGGTTGCCGGGGTTGAAACGCTGATCAAACACCAGGGTCGGCGCCTTGAGACGGCTGAGCGCAGCGGCAAGCGGGCCGCCGGCGCAGATGCCGACCAACTTCGCCTTGCGGCTCTTGGCGACCTTGAGTGCGGAGAGTGTCTCTTCTGTCGTACCGGAATAACTAGAAAGAATGACCAGTGTATTGCGGCCGACGTCGCCGGGCAAATCGTAGCCGTTCACGACGCGCACCGGGACGCGCAGCTTGGCGCTGAGCGCCGAGGTCACGATGTGGGGCCCGAGCGCGGATCCGCCCATCCCGGCAATCACGACCGAGCGGACGCCCTGGGGCACGCGCATCGCGAGGCCCATCTTCCAGGCGGATGCAGCTTGTTCCGCGGTCAGCGCCAACGCCTGCCCGATCCCGTCGGGATCAAGCCGTGCGCGCAGTTTTGCGGAGTTCATGTCCTCCATATCAAAGGGGCGATGTTTGTTTGTTCTTGATAGCCGCAATGATCGCGGAGCGTTCGGCGGCGAGTCCGATCATTGTTGCACCGACGAGGATGCCATCCTTTTCGTAGAGTTCAACGTGTTTTGCGCCGTCCGCAATGATGCGCGGCACGACATCCTTTGGTCGATCACCGGCCATGGCGATGACGGTGTCAAAAATGTACATCGAATATTGTGACACGTTTTCAAACGTGCAACGAGTACCTGCCATATTCTTCGCGGCACAACGTCCCTGCTGGTCGGCATTCAACCAATTCCCCAGCTGATGACGACAGCCGGCGATGATGTCATCGAACTCTGCCGCATCGCCTGCCGTCCACATATCCGCCTGTGCCGTTTTCAGTTGCGCGTCGGCGCCAATGCCCGCGCCATGGAGAACGCCTTCCGGTGCATTCGTTGCAAGGCCGAGTCCAATACCGACTGCGCCGACCTCGAGCGTTGAGCCGTCCGAGAGCGTCAGCATCAGTCCATCCGGCATCTCGCTAACGCCTTTCACCTCGACGTTGCGGTGAATGATCACGCCGTACGATTCCAAGATTCGTTCAATCACCGTCGAACCCTCCGGCGTCATGATGCGGTGCAAAAAACGAGGACCACGCAACAGCAGATGCGTTTCAATACCGTGCGGTGCAAAGAACGGAGGAAATTCCAGAGCAATAAATCCGCCGCCCACAATCGCCGCGCGCCGCGAACCCTCGGGGAGCATGGACAAACGTTCAACTTCCGTACGAATCCGGTCGGCATCATCCACCGTGTGGAACGGCAGCATGTGCGGTAATCCCGCAAATGGCGGCGGTACCGCTGCCTTTCCGCCCGTCGCAACAAGCAGTTTCTCGTACTGCCACTCTGCACCATCATCGAGCGTCGCAATGTGTGCAACAGCATCCACGGAAACGACCGCGCGGCCGCGCAACACTTCGATCTTCTTTGCCGCGTATTGTTCCCAGGTGCGCAGAAACACTTTTTCGCGCGGAATCTTTCCTCTCACGTAATTCGGCAGAAGGACGCGCGAGTACAGCGGATAGTCCTCAGCCGAAACGATGACGATGCGCGCCTCCGCATCTTGCATGCGAAGCGTCTCCGCAGCGACCGTGCCTGCCACGCCGCCGCCGACGATGATGTAACGTGCATGATCCATGTCTGGCGGCATCTTACACGCAGTGACATTCGCAGCAAGACTCCACCTGTGCATAACAAAAAACATGCGGCGATATGGCCGCATGTTTCACAATCCGTTACGCCGGATACACCTGATTTCCTGTTTCATCGTAGATAAAAATCGCGAGCGTCGGACACGACTGCGCAGCCAGGATCAGGTTCTCCTTTTGCTCCTCGCTGATCTCCATGACGCGCTCGTAGGCGTGATCGTCGGCTGGCTCGCCCGGAATGTAAGCCTTATTCTCGGCGTTCAGCTGAAAATGCGTCGGATCAATCGTCACGCAGGAGGCCGCACCGATGCACAGCTCCGGATCGACTTTGATGGTGAACTTTGGCATAGCGCCAAAAAATGTATCACGCCTCTGGCTCCTCGTAAACCACCTGTTCCACGTCGGGAATGCGCTCGCGGATCATGTCCTCGGCCATGATACCGAAGGTCATAGCGCCCATCGGGCAGCCGTGGCAGGCGCCGCTCAGCTTCAAGAGGACCTTCTTTCCGGAGACTCCCAAAAACGTAGCATCGCCGCCGTGCATTTCCAAGGCCGGACGAATCTCATTCAAAACTGCCTCGACGTGTTCACGCCAAGGATGCTCCATCTCGATGGGCAGTGTTATCTCATCCATAATACTTTTCCTTATAGAAGCGGATGAGCTGTTCGATGTCGGTACGGACTTCTTCCGAGGCGCCGACGCCGGCCTTCAACCTCTTCTGCATATCCTCAAGCGTCACCGCGCCTTCGAGCACGGCTTCCTCGATGTCCTTATCCGTGACGCCGGTGGCCGCGTCGATGACGCGTGCGCCGTCCACTTGGATGTGGTCCACCTGGCCGGTGGTGCGAAACCACTCGTTGGCCGCTTTACGAAAAGCTTTATCCACGAGCACGGAGCAGTGAATCTTCCGGTTCGGCAATCCGCCGAGCCGCTTCATCACATCCTGCGGCCGCAACTTCACGGCCTCGGTGAGCAACATGCCGCCGTTCTCCGTCACCATCACGGAAAACATGGACGTAGCGGCAATGGCTGAGCCGCAACCGAACGTCTTCCACTTCATGTCGCTGACACGCTCCGTTGCTTTGTCGATCTTCAGCCAGACATGCATGACATCGCCGCAGGCCGGCGAGCCGACCATCCCGGACGCATCAAACTCCCCTGCTGCCGGATCTTCGAGCAGCAGGTTGCGGGGGTTGAAGAAGTGGTCTTTGACCGTCGGACTGTAAACCCAGCGTTCTCCTGTGTGTTCGTTACGGATGTCGTCGGACATATTAGTGCTTTTCCCAGTGAGGACGGCCGTCGCCCACAAAAGCGGAGGTCGATCCGGTGATCGTGCCGTCGAGCTGCATCTTTACGGGCGAGATGGCGCGCAGCTTCTCCACGATCGGCGGAAGCTGCTCGAGCACGTATGCCATGTCAGCTTTGGTTGTGGAACGGCCGAGCGTGAAGCGGATCGAAGCGTGGGCGAATTCGTAGGGCCGCCCAATCGCGAGAATCACGTGCGAGGGATCAAGCGATGCGCTGTCGCAGGCCGAACCGGTGGCCGCAGAAATGCCGACCGCGTCCAGATAGAGAAGTACGGCTTCGCCTTCGACATCGAGAATCGACACGTTGACGTTGTTGGGCAGCCGCTCGGACGGATGGCCGTTCAAGACAATCTTCGGAATGCGCGTCTGGATGCCGCCGATCAACATGTCGCGCAGCGCGGCGAGGCGGTTGCCTTCCGCTTCACAATCCGCCTGTGCCAGTTCAAATGCTTTGGCGAAGCCGACGATGCCGGCGATGTTCTCGGTGCCGGAGCGCAGCCGATTTTCCTGGCCGCCGCCGAAGACGATGGGACGCAGTTTGATGCCGCGGCGCACATAAAGCGCACCAACGCCTTTGGGGCCGTAGATTTTGCCGCCGTTCACTGTCAGCATGTCGATGCCCATCTTCACGACGTCGAGGTTGAGCGCCCCGGCCGCCTGGCAGGCGTCGGTGTGCAGGAACGGCGCTTCGAGCGGACCGCGGTTATGCGCCTTCTTCCAGTCGCGGATGACTTTGGCGTAGTCACGCAGCGGCAACACCGTGCCGATCTCGTTGTTGGCGAGCATGATCGAGACGACCGTGGTGTCCTCGGTGAGCGCGGCGGCGAGGTCCTCCGGTTTCACGCGGCCGAACTCATCGACCGGCAGCACCGTGGTGCGCCAGCCCTCTTTGGCGAGCTGCTCGACGCAGGCGAGCACGGCATGATGTTCCACGGCCGAGGTGATGACGTGCTTGCCCTTGGCTTCATGCGCGCGGGCGGCACCCAAAATCGCCAAATTATCGGATTCGGTACCGCTCGCCGTAAAAATAATTTCGTCGGCATGCGCGCCCAATAGTGTCGCCACGGTTCCACGCGCGTCGGTCAGCGCGTCCTTGGCGGCGCGGCCGCGCTCGTAGAGCGCCGAAGGATTGCCGTACTCCTCTTTCAGGTACGGCAGCATCGCCTCGAGGACGCGGGGGTCCAAAGGCGTGGTGGCGGCGTGGTCCATGTAGACGGAGCGGGGCATCGTGTTATTTGGCGAGAGAGGCGACGGTGATGCCTTCGAGCGTCTCCGAAATCTTCGCCTGGAGCGTCCCCCACACGCCGCGCGAGGCACAGCCCCCATGCGCGCCGCAGACCTCGGCCTTGTCGAGGCACGGGACGAGCGCCATTGAACCTTCAACCGCTTCAACCACGTCGGCGACCGTGATCTTTGCCGCCGGACGCGCCAAGCGGTAGCCGCCGCCCGGACCGCGCTTGCCGACGATAAGTTTCGCCTCCTTCAGCTT
>JBBUJK010000036.1:15643-30029 GCA_038054875.1 Patescibacteria group bacterium | reverse complement strand
GGATGCGGCGCGGCCTGCTCCACAGGCAAGGCGTCCGTTGCAACCGCAAGCTTGCCCATGAAGACAAGGGCGTCGTGCACACGCGTCGAGATGCGCAAAAAAGGCTGCATATAATTACCGAGCGGTATAGTCGGGTATTTTGACGGTTCTGTCAAGGATAAAAAAGAGCGACCGGCTGGGGTCAGCGGTCGCGGGTCGGGCGCGCAGTGGGCGCGGACACTCGAGGTTCCCGCAGCGGCGGGAAAAGCTCTTCCGGACGCCAGCCGCGCTGGCGTCGATGGGACGTGACGGTCAGTCCGTCGTCCTGCTGGAGCCCATGCTGGCGACTCTCGATGATCAGCCGGGGCATCTTCTGGTTACGGTCGTGCAACCGCGTGCACGACTCGAGATAGAGCAGGCGCGGCTGCTTGCCTTTGATGCACACGCGAAAGGCAGGCGTCTTGATCTGCAGTGCCCGCGCTTCAGACACTTCGATCCGTTCGAGATGAGCGGATGCGTTCAAGTCCTTGTGGTGGAACTGTTTCTGCAGGTCGTCGGAACGGATTCCCCAGTCGCCGGCGATCTCGATGAGCGCGGCACGCAGGTTCGTGCGATTCATGGAACCCTCCTTCCCTGGAGACAACCATACCGTACGCCGCATGTCAATACAAAATATCCCCGCTGAGCGGGGATATTTTTTGCGGTTTATGCCGCGACTTCTTCTTTCTTTTCTTCCTTCTTCTCGGCCTTCTCCAGCTTCTCCGCGGCTTTGGCGGCACGGCGGGCCTTTTTCTGTTCCCGTTCACCCATGCGCTTCTCAAAGCCCGTGCCAGCCGGGATGATGCGACCGATGATGACGTTCTCCTTCAGGCCATCAAGCGGGTCAATCTTTCCGGTGACTGCGGCGTTGATGAGCACCTTAGCCGTTTCCTGGAAGGACGCGGCGGACAAGAAGCTCTGCGTGGAGAGCGATATCTTGGAGATGCCCAGGAGCAGCAATTCGCCTTCGGCGAGCGTACCCTTGGCGGCCTTGGCTCGGTCATTCTCCATCACGAACTCGGCGAACTCCACGATTTCACCGGGCAGCAGTTCCGTGTCGCCCGCTTCCTTGACGTACACGCGGGAGAACATCTGCCGGACGATGATTTCGATATGCTTGTCGTTGAGCTTCTGTCCCTGCGAGGTGTAGATGCTCTGAATTTCCTTGACGATGTAATCCTCCACAGCTTCACGACCCTTGGTGCGGAAGAGATGCTGCAAGTCCAGGTTGCCTTCCGTGAGTGCATCGCCGGCCGTGACCACGTCGCCATCGTGCACATAGAGCACGTATCCCGGCGGGATGATGTACTCCTTGCTGTGCATGCCTTCATGAACAATGGTCGCAGTATTTCCCTTGATACGGACCGTACCGGTGTGTTCTGCCAAGAACTGCGTGCCATCTTTCTTCTCGTACAGCACGCCGCCCTGAACCACGCCTTCACCATCGGCGACCTTGAACGTGTCACCACGTTCCTTCTTATAGGGTTGTTCCTCAACGCCGCGGAAACTGATACGGACAATCTTATGGCCCGGAGAAAGTTCCAGCACAGGTTCGCCGTCCGGTCCCTGGATGGTGCGCTTGCTGGCTTCCTCTATGGTCACCACGCCGTCTTCTTCGGCCATAAAGGCCTTGCGCTTCGGCGGGCGACATTCAAACAATTCCTCAACACGGGGCAGACCCTGAGTGATGTCGAGGCCGGCCACGCCGCCGGTGTGGAAGGTGCGCATGGTGAGCTGCGTGCCCGGTTCGCCAATGGACTGCGCGGCCACGATGCCGACGGCCACGCCGATCTCCGTCGGTTTGTTGAAGGCTAAGTCGAAGCCGTAGCAATTCTTGCAAACACCCTTAAGAATGTTGCAGCGCAAGACCGAACGGATGTGCGCTTCCTTCACGTCATGCTTCGCGAGCATGCGGGCATGTTCGTAGGTGATGAGCACGCCGGCAGCAATGAGTTCTTTGCCCTTGGCATTCACAATCGGCGCGGCAGTGACGCGGCCGGTGATGCGCTGGATGAGCGACTCACCCATGTCTTCCGACTCCTTAGTCGTGATGAGCATGCCTTCTGTCTCACCACAGTCGTCGGTCCGAACGATGATGTCCTGGGCCACGTCCACAAGACGGCGGGTCAGGTAGCCGGCGTTCGCAGTGCGGAGCGCAGTGTCAGAGAGACCTTTGCGCGTGCCGTGCGTGGAGATGAAGTACTCGAGAACGTCGAACCCTTCCTTGAAGCCGGCCTTCACCGGCAGCTCGATGATTTCACCGGCCGGGTTCGAGACGAGACCTTTCATACCGACCATCTGCGTGAGCTGGCCCGGGGAACCGCGAGCGCCGGAGTCCATCATGGTGAAGATCGAGCCGTCCTTGCGCAGCGCTTCCTTGGAGAGCTTCTGCACGCGGTCTTTGACCTGCGTCCAGATCTCGATGATTTTCGTGTGACGCTCGTTGATCGTGAGCAGACCGTCCTGATACTGGCTTTCAACTTCGTGGACCTGCGTATCACCTTCGGCGATCACCTTGTTCTTGGCCTCGGAGATGTCCGGGAGGTCCATCATGCCCCAGGAATAGCCGGTCTTCGTAATCTGGCGGAAGCCGAGCTCCTTAATGTCGTCCAGAAGCTGGGCAGTGCGATCCAGTCCGTTCAGTTCCAAGCACAGACGCACCAGTTCCCCCTGTTTTTTCACATCAAGCCGCTCGTTCTGATAGGGCATGTTCTCTGGCATGACCTTGTTGAACAGGATGCGGCCCACGTTCGTTTCCATGCGTTCGCCGGTCTTGGCGATGCGACAGAGAATATTGTCCTGCATGGTGATGGCGCCTACCTCATAGGCGTAGATCGCGTCGGATTCCGAAGCGAATGCCTTGGTCGCAGCCTCGGTGTGTTCCGCCATGCCGGTGATCGTATACACACCCCAAGCGATTTCCTTGTTCGGCGAAGCCACCGGCGATCCGGTCGCGGGCTTCAAGAGGTTGCGCGAAGCGATCATGAGTTCGGCCGCTTCCCGCTTGGCCTCCTCCGTGAGCGGCACGTGTACCGCCATCTGGTCACCGTCGAAGTCGGCGTTGAATGCGGTGCAGACCAACGGATGAATACGGATGGCCTTGCCTTCGATCAGAAGCGGCTGGAAAGCCTGGATGCCGAGGCGGTGCAGGGTCGGCGCGCGGTTCAAGAGAACCAGCGCTTCCCGCGTGATCTCTTCGAGGATGTCCCAGACGTCGGCGTGATCGCCTTCGATGTAGCGATTGGCCGAACGGATGTTATGGACAATGCCGGCACGGATGAGCTTGGAGATGACGAACGGTCGGAACAATTCCAATGCCATCTTCTTCGGCAGGCCGCACTGGTGCAGTTTCAAATTCGGTCCGACCACGATCACGGAGCGACCGGAGTAGTCCGTGCGCTTGCCGAGCAAGTTCTGGCGGAAGCGGCCCTGCTTGCCTTTCAGGATGTCGGCCAAGGAACGCAGCTGGCGCTTCTTGCCGGTCGTCGCCACGGCCGTTTTGCTCTGGCGGGCGCTGTTGTCCAAGAGCGCGTCCACGGCTTCCTGGAGCATGCGCTTCTCGTTGCGGACGATCACTTCCGGCGCGTTCAATTCCACCAGCCGCTTCAGGCGGTTGTTACGGTTGATGACGCGGCGATACAGGTCGTTCAAATCGGAGGTTGCAAAACGACCGCCGTCGAGCGGCACCATCGGACGAAGGTCCGGCGGAATGACCGGGATCATCGTCAAAATCATCCACTCCGGATGAATGTTGTTCTGATCCAGGGCTTTCAGAAGTTTCGAGCGGCGGATGATGCGTTCGCGGCGCGCGCCGGTTGCATCCTCGAGGTCGCGACCCAAGGCTTCGATCGTTTCCTTGACGTTGATGTCCTTCAGAAGATCGTGAATGGCTTCGGCACCGATGCCAGCGGAGAAGATGTGACCGAACTTCAACGACCACTCGTGGTAGACGTTCTCCGGCACGATGGCCATGGGCTTCAGATCCTTGAGATCGTCCTCCACCTGGTCAAACTCGACTTCGAGCTCCTCCAGTTTGTGATCGCGCAGCTGCGCCGCCTTCTTGTAGACGTCGGAGGCTTCCAGCTTCTCGCCCTCAAGCCCCTTCTGCTGGGCGATACGGCCGATGTCGCGCGCGAACTCGGCTTCAATCTGCTTCTTCTTCCCCTTAAACTCATTTTTCACTTCTTCCATCACCTGAAGTTTGGCGACCTCATCCACTTCGGTGATGATGAAGTTGGCAAAGTAGATGACCTTCTCGAGGTTCATCACGGAAAGGTCGAGAACAAGCCCGATCTTCGAAGGCACGCCGCGCAAGAACCAGATGTGCGAAACGGGCGCGGACAGGGAAATGTGCCCCATGCGCTCGCGGCGAACGATGGAATGCGTCACTTCAACGCCGCACTTGTCGCAGACGATTCCCTTGTAGCGGATCTTTTTGTACTTGCCGCAGTAGCACTCCCAGTCCTTGGTCGGCCCGAAAATGCGCTCATCGAACAAGCCGTCCTTTTCCGGTTTCTGGGTGCGATAGTTGATGGTCTCCGGCTTCGTGACTTCGCCGTGCGACCAGGCGCGAATGACCTCCGGGGAGGCAAGGCGCAGGCGGATCGCGTCGAAGTCGAGCGACGCCACGTGCGGAGCGGGAATGTATGTTTCCGGCATATGCGTGGATGCGTGACGTCTGGATTAGAAAGGTCGCGGCCGCTGATCGACGTCCGGAGCGGCAGATTCCGGCTGTACCGGCACGCCGTCCTTCAAGAGCTCGACATCGAGACAGAGCCCCTTGAGTTCGCGCACCAGCACGTTGAACGATTCCGGAATATTGATACGGCTGATCGGTTCGCCCTTGATGATGCTCTCGTAGGCTTTCGAGCGACCAGGCACGTCATCCGACTTGATGGTCAGAATTTCCTGGAGCATATGTGCAGCGCCGTATGCTTCGAGCGCCCAGACTTCCATTTCTCCGAAACGCTGGCCGCCGAACTGCGCCTTGCCGCCCAACGGCTGCTGCGTGATGAGCGAGTACGGCCCGATGGAGCGCTGGTGTATCTTGTCTTCCACCATGTGGTTCAACTTCAACATGTACTTGTAGCCGACCGTGACATGATGGGCGAACGCTTCGCCGGAACGGCCATCGAACATCCGCATCTGTCCGCTTTCCGGGAAGCCGGCCTCGATGAGCTTCTCGCGAATCTTCATCTCGGAGACGCCGTCAAAGACCGGGGTCGCAACGCGGAATCCGAGCGCGTTTGCCGCAAGCCCCAGGTGGGTTTCCAGAATCTGACCGAGGTTCATGCGAGAGACGACGCCGAGCGGCGAGAGAATGATGTCGACCGGCGTTCCATCTTCAAGGAACGGCATATCAGCGGCCGGAACGATGCGGCTGACAACGCCCTTGTTGCCGTGGCGACCGGCCATCTTGTCGCCGACCTGGATTTTGCGCAGATCAGCGACAGACACTTGGATGGTCTTGATAACGCCCGGGGACAGCTTGTCACCGGCATCGCGCGAAAAGATTTTCACGTCAACGACCTTCCCGTGTTCACCGTGCTCGAGGTAGAGCGAGGAATCGCGCACGTCGCGGGCCTTTTCGCCGAAGATGGCGCGCAGCAGCTTTTCTTCCGCGGAGAGTTCGGTTTCTCCCTTCGGCGTGATCTTGCCGACCAGAATGTCGCCGGAAGCCACTTCAGCGCCGATCCGAATGATGCCCTCGGCGTCCAAATTCTTGAGTTTCTCTTCAGAAACGTTCGGGATGTCTGCGGTGACGACTTCGGGACCAAGCTTGGTGTCGCGTACGTCAACCGAATAGTCCTCGATGTGAATCGAGGTGAAGCGGTCGCGATGGACCAGGCGTTCATTCAGGATGATGGCGTCTTCGTAGTTGTAGCCTTCCCAGGACATGAAGGCGACGAGCACGTTCTGTCCAAGCGCCAACTCGCCATGGGCGATGGACGGCCCGTCGGCAAGCGTGTCGCCCGGTTCCACCTTCTGGCCCTTCTCCACGGTCGGGCGCTGATTGATGCAGGTCGAGGCGTTGGAGCGGACGTATTTATTCAGGAAATAGGTGCGGATGCCGCCGCCGTCTTCGGCAAGATCAATACGCTCGCCCGACACGGCGACGATCGTCCCCGCTTTTTCGACGACGATGACGTGGCCGGAGTCAACGGCCGACTTGTGCTCAACACCGGTGCCGACGATCGGCGCATCCGGCGAGATGCAAGGCACGGCCTGGCGCTGCATGTTCGTGCCCATGAGCGCGCGGATGGCGTCGTCATGTTCGAGGAACGGAATGCAGGATGTGGCGATGGAAACGATCTGGCGGCTGGAGACGTCCATGTAGTCGACCTGGTCTACGGCCACTTCGGATGGTTCACCCAGCACGCGTGCCGGGCAGCGTTCCACCAGGAAATACCCCTTCTCGTCGAGGGGCACTGTGGCGGCGCAGGTGACGACCTTCTCTTCCATGAAGGCGTTCAGATAGACAACCTCGCCCGTCACGCGCGGCCGGCCGTCCTTGGCCTTTGCCACTTTGCGGTACGGCGTTTCGATGAAGCCGTATTCGTTGATACGGGCGTACGAAGCGAGGTGACCGACCAGCCCGATGTTCGGACCTTCCGGCGTTGCGATCGGACAGATGCGGCCGTAGTGGGTGGGGTGCACGTCGCGCACGTCGAATCCGGCACGCTCACGTGACAAACCGCCAGGACCCATGGCCGAGAGGCGCCGCTTGTGCTCGAGCTCGGCAAGCGGATTTGTCTGGTCCATGAACTGCGAGAGCTGCGAGCTCATGAAGAATTCGCGGACCGCGCCGATCACCGGGCGGGCGTTCACGAGCTTGCCCGGGGTGAGCGTTTGGATGTCGATCGTCGACATGCGATCCTTGACGATGCGCTCCATGCGGGCCAACCCGACGCGGAAGCGGTTCTGCACGAGTTCTCCGATGGCGCGCACGCGGCGGTTGCCAAGGTGGTCGACGTCGTCCGGTTCGGCCTGGGAAATGTTGAGACGAATGATTTCGGCGATGATCAGCACCATGTCTTCCTTCTTCAGGATGCGGTGCTCCGGATTATCCAATTCGTCCTGCGTGGCCTGCAGTCCGAAGCGCTGCGCGAACTTGTACCGGCCGACGCGGCCCAGGTCGTAGCGGTCGAAGTTGAAGAACATCGCATGAACGAGCGAACGGGCATTGTCGACCGTGGCCGGATCGCCCGGACGGATGCGCTTGTACACTTCGGTCAGCCCCTCGTTCTCGTTTTTCGCGGCGTCTTTGGCGAGCGTCGCCTCGATGTAGCGGATGGAGGGATGCGTTTCGACGTCGCGGAAGAGCTTCAGAATTTCCTCGTCCGTGCCGTAACCGAACGCGCGCAAGAGCGAGGTCACAGCAACCTTGCGCTTGCGATCGATCTTCACCCAGATGACGTTCGACGCGTCTGTTTCCATTTCAAGCCAGGCACCGCGGTTCGGGATAATCTTAGCGCCGTAGTATTTCCGGCCGCGATAAAACTCCGACGTGAAGAATACGCCGGCTGAACGCACCAGCTGGGAAACAACGACGCGCTCCGTCCCGTTGATCACGAAGGTGCCGCGGTCCGTCATGAGCGGCAGATCGCCGAGGTAGATTTCCTGATCCTTGCTTTCGCCAGTGCGCTTGTTGACGAGGCGCGTCTTCACGCGCAGCGGCGCCTCATACGTGATGTTCTTTGCTTTGGAAATTTTTTCTTCAAACTTCGGTTCGTCCAAGTAGTAGTTCTCGAAATACAGCTCCAGATCGCGGCCGATGAAATCCGTGATCGGTGAAATCTCCTGGAAGAGTTCCTTGAGGCCCTGAGAAACAAACCAATCATAAGAGTGCTTCTGGACCTCGATCAAATCCGGCAGCTCCATGGCGTCCGTCGACTTGGCGAACGTCACGCGAGGACCGTATGGAATGTTCTGGCGCTTGAAGATCATAGGCGTACGAACACAAAAAATCCCCTCCCCCGCGCAGACGGGGGAAGGCCGGAGTATTTAATTGACGGTGCTCGCGGAGAGCGCGCGTTCCACGTGCATGGGCTGGAGCCATCCCCGAAAGGTCGTCATTTGAGCGAATAAATGACGCGCCCCGGAGCCTGGCTTGATCAGTTCCCGTAACAAATCCAGGCGGAATATATCAGCGCCAAGAACCCCTGTCAAGCACAGCCCCAGGAGAACAGGATTGTCAAGAAGCCTTGTTTCATAGGCTTTTCCACAAGAGACCCCAAAACATCCACAGCCGAAAAAATAGACTTATCCTTCTTATCCACAGGTTTTCCCTTACAGAATTCTTCTCTTTATTAAGCCAAAAAATTGAGAAAAGACCCGGTCAACCTTGACAAAAGCATCTCCCTGTGGTAGTCTCGCCCGTTCTGCCTGGAGATTCTTCCGGCGGAGGAACCTGAAAAAACGTTCGCCAGCCTGTTGTGGAGGAGAGAGCAGGATCGGTACCCGCAAGGGAATCCGGACCTGCGGGATCCCACGCGCCGCTGCGGCTTCGGCTGCACACGGACGCGCACCGGAACCCGGCCCCCGAGGAGTCTTCAGACACACCCGGGATTCATCTCCACAACAGGACGGCGCACCCATCTGCGTAAACGCATGGAGGAGAGAACCCGGTAAGCTTGTCTTATCGGTGTACGCGGCAAGAACGGTACCGCTTGGGCTCAGTCGAGCTTAGCTCGACTGAGGCTCGACCGGTTCCGGGACAGCCGCGCGGACGGCAGCCCTTCGGGGCAACGTCGTCCATTCCCTCCAGTCGCTTCCGCAGATGATCGTGGTGGCCGCACCGACCGGGGAGGGGCGCATTCCATGCGATCGCCCTTTTCATATCACAAGTCATTCTCCCCTTCCCGGTTGGCGCGGTACACTCTTTACCCGATTTTCAAAGGACCGTCCGCGCGAGTCCGCTCGTACCGACCGTCCTTCGGAAATCTGAAGGCTCTGGTGCCCCGCCTATAGCGGGGATTTGCGTCTTAGCGGACGCACGACGGAACAACCCGGCTTCGTCCAGGAGAGAACATGGTCACCAACCAAGAGTCACGACGCGCGGCCGTGAAGGCCGAGCTGATTGCTGGAATCACCCGCTGTGGCGGCGTGGTCAACGGCGAGCAGTGTGGACGGATCCACGGCGAAACCGTTCAGAGTGCGGTCTCGAGCCACTCCTTCACCGTCGTCTTCTCGAAGGCGGTGGTGGTCGATGGTCTCGTCGTGCCGTTGTGCGCGGTCTGCGCACGCAAGGCAGGACCCGAGGCGGTTGCGATCGATGAGGCAGTCCGTCTCGCCGATCAGCAGCTTGCTGCGACGCAGGTCGCGCCCCAGGCGGCAACGCCGAAGGCTGCACCCGCGCCGGTGATCCCGGTGGTCGGCCGCTTGCCAGCCGTCCGCAAGGACGCGCTCGCATCGCAGCCGCTCGCCGCACGCAAACAGCCCACCGTTCCCCGCAAGGATGAGCGAAAGGCCACGAAGGGTGGAGGGTGGCGGCGCGAGCCGCAGCTCTCCAACTCCATGAAGAGCCACCTGAATCACCTGGCATCGAGTCAGGAGTTCGGGATTCTCTTCTCGGAGAGGGCGCGCCTCTGCAGCTGCGGCCGCTGCCCGAATGAATCCGGCCAAGGCTTCGCCACCAAGAACGGCGACTACGCCGGCAAACGATTCGCGCTCTGCCGGGACGGCGTCGACGCGGCCATCCGCACGGCCAGCGTCCTCCGCAACGAGGGCACGAAGCCCGCGTTCCTCATCTTCCGCGATGTGGCGGACTGGAAGCGCTTCGACGCACGCATCCGCGACGACGCGGAACGCAGCGAGAGGCGCGGCCAGGAGATCCTGAACGGCGAGATCGGGAACGACGCGACGGACACCTGCGCGGTATTCTCGTGCCGGAGCCCGAAGCCGACCGACCGGATCGCGATGCACGACGCGAAGCACAACCTCTTCGTCGAGCACCGCATCTGTAACTGCTGCACGCGAGCCGCGCAGCGACTCTCGAACCAGCTGCGTCAGAACGGACAGCGCTGGGCGTTTCAGCTGCTGCGCGAGGGCCAGAAGCTCTCGCCGCGCCAGCAGGATGACCTGCGGCGCGTCACGGCGCAGCTGGCTCGTAAGGAGCCTGCCGCGCAGCGAGCCGCATCTTCCAAGTCGAGCACGAACCGGACCAAGCCCGCAGTGCATCCGACCCCGTCTGTGGGGAAGGGCACGTTCGGCGAGAAGCTCGTCGCAGCAGTGACCGAGGCCAAGAAGACCAAGACCGCTGCGCCGCAGCCCGCGTCCGCACCCAGCGAGCCGGAGGCCGTCGCGGCCACCGACGAGCGCGCCGACGAGCCCGCTTCCGATCCGACGTTCGCGTCGGTCCCGGCAGCGGCGCCCGAAGCGCCCACCACCCCGCCCGAGGAGAAAACCATGGGCGGCGGGGGGGGCTGACGCGACGCGTCAGCAGCAACACGGGCAGCCCCGCGTAGCGGGGCGCCCGAACGGCAGACGGATTCCCTCCCCGTCTGCCGCTCTTTCTCGACAGCATCGCCCCGTAAGCGGTGCTGCGGAGTCAGAGACTCCAGAAGGCACAGACATGTCGGACAAGCAGACCCTCACGCTCACGGTTCAGGACGAGACCACAATCGCCAAGCTGCTCGGCTTCAAGTCCCTCCGGGGATACGCGGTCGAGGCGCGCGTCGAGAGCGGTCGCCACGTTGTGACCGTCCGCGATGCGGAGAAGCAGGGTCCGAAGGCGCAGCGCTTCGAGGTCCGGCTGGTGCGTGACGGGGCCGGTGCGGAGTTCCGCCAGGCTCCGACCAACCAGAACGTCCGCTCGCTGCGCGACCTGATCGAGCAGCGCGGCCTCGCGGAGATCGACATCGAGACGTTCGCGAAGCTGCGGCAGCACCAGTCGATCCCCCTCGACGCGGACGCCTGGAAGGACGGCCTCCGCCGGGCGGTCGTGCATCTCCGTGACATGTGCATGGAGCGCGTGCGGCCGATCAACCGCCAGATCCAGGAGCTCGAGGCCTTCCTCACGCCCCCGAAGGCCGAGGCGAAGCCGACGAACGGCGCGAGCGCCCCCATCGCCGCCGAGTAGGGGCGAGTATCCCTCGCCCACGAAGCGCGCGACGCCGGCAGGTGTGGTTTGAAACCCACCCTGCCGGCCGTTTTTATTATTGACAGGGGGCTTGGACGGACTTATATTCGAAAGTGCTTCGCGTGCGCCAGGCTGCGAAGCGGGGAAGGCCTCCACAGTCCCGTTCGACGAGCCCCCGCGTGCACCGCGCAAGCGGTCCGGCGGGTCTCTCTCCTTGTTCCTTGGTCCGACCGCGGACCCGGGAACTGCTCCGACGATTGGGCATGGGGAGACGCTTGGCCCCGATTTGCAGCCTCGCGCGTGTGAAGAAGCCGCCGGTTTTTCCGGCGGCTTTTCCATTGGCAGAGGTGGCAGAAATCCAGTACCATGCCGCTGTTATGGCCAAGAAACGCAAGAAGGTCGTAGAGGAAGCATCAGCACCCGAAATTACCGTCAGCCCGGAAACACAGCGCGGTATCCTCGTTGTTTTTTTGTGTGCCGCAGCCGTGTTGGCGGCGCTGTCCTACTTCGGTGCGGCTGGTCCGCTCGGAAGCTGGGTGGACCGCATGCTCACCAGTCTCTTTGGCTGGGACCGGCTGATCTTTGTCGGCATCCTGCTTCTCCTCTCGTACAAAGCAATCTCCCCGCAGCGCTTCCGACTCGGCATGGCCGGTGGCATCGGCTTTCTGCTGCTCGTCTTCTGCGTGAACGGACTGATTCAACTCGTCACCATGGTCGCAGAACCCACGGCCCTCCCGTGGGCGCAGGGCGGTGGCATTGTCGGATTGTTTTTGGCGTATCCCTTGCTGTCCGTACTCGGCACCTGGGGCGCAGGCGTGGTGCTCCTGGCACTCCTGGCCGCGTCGTTCCTCCTGACCTTCAACCTTTCGCTGAGCCAGATGGCAATTGTCGGCGCACCGATCCGCTGGATCATGGCGCTCGTCGGCGCCAAGCCCGCACCAGCTGCTCCCAAAGTACACGGATTAGATGGCGGTGAATCGAACGAAGATGAATCAATTGTAGAAGAGCAGGGACCGGAGGATGAAGCTGAACGTTTCAAGACCCGCACCGTGGAAGTCTCCGTCTCAAAGAGCGAGCAGGAGATGCCGGAGCTGCCGCCGCGCAAACACCGGCCGATGATTTCCGTGCCGCTCGAACTTTTGAACGCGCGTACCACCAAACCGCAATCCGGCGACATCGCGCGAATCTCCGAACGCATCCGCACCACGCTCGAACAGTTCGGCATTCCCGTAGAAATGGGCGACGTATCCGTGGGACCCACGGTCACGCAATACACGTTCAAACCGCAGGAAGGCATTAAACTGGCACGCATCACTGGGCTCTCCAATGATTTGGCGCTGGCGCTTGCCGCGCACCCCATCCGCATCGAAGCGCCCATTCCGGGCAAATCGCTCGTCGGCATCGAAGTCCCTAACCAAAGCGTGGCTATCGTCCCGTTGCGCGAAGTGCTTGAAGGACGCGAATTCCGCGAACGCACGAGTCAACTCACGATCGGCCTCGGCAAGGACGTCGCCGGCAAAGGCTGGACCGCGGCCATCGACAAGATGCCGCACCTGCTCGTCGCCGGATCAACCGGCTCCGGTAAATCCGTCTGTCTCAACACCATCATTATTTCGCTCCTGTACGAGAATGGTCCGGATGATTTGCGATTCATCATGGTGGACCCGAAGCGCGTCGAACTTACGGTCTACAACGGCATCCCGCATTTGGTGACTCCGGTCATTACGGATGTGCCAAAAACCGTGAACGCGCTCAAGTGGTCGATCGGTGAAATGGAACGACGCTTTGAGCTGCTCTCCAAAGCCGGAAAACGCGACATCAAGGGCTACAACGCAACGGCGCCGGAGAAGCTTCCGTACCTCGTCATCATTATCGACGAATTGGCCGACCTCATGGTCTCAGCTGCGGCCGAAGTCGAAGGCTCGATCGTGCGTCTTGCCCAGATGTCGCGCGCCGTGGGCATTCACCTGATCCTGGCAACGCAGCGCCCGTCGGTCGATGTCATCACCGGCCTTATCAAGGCCAACATCACGACGCGTATTGCCTTTGCCGTTGCCTCGCTCATTGATTCGCGCACCATCCTCGACAACTCCGGCGCAGAAAAACTCTTGGGCCGCGGCGACATGTTGTTCACGAATGCCGAGCTGTCAAAACCCAAACGCCTCCAAGGATGCTTTGTTTCCGAGGAAGAAATTAAGAAGATTACCAAGTACATCACGGAAAAATACGGCCGCGCCGAATACACGGACGGCGTCACAGAAAAAATGGTCCGCGGTTCAACCACGATTTTCGGCGACAGCGACGCTGATCCGCTGCTCGAAGAAGCGCGCGTCACCGTGGTGCGCGCCGACAAAGCCTCGGCCTCGCTCCTCCAGCGCCGCCTCAAAGTGGGCTATGCCCGCGCCGCGCGTCTTCTCGACCTTTTGGAAGAAGCCGGCATTATTGGTCCGGGCGACGGCGCCAAGCCGCGCGAAATTCTGATTAAAGACGTGGAACTGTCTGAGGGTATGACCAGCGGGAATGACGACGGAGAAGAACTGCTCACTGATGCGGATGCTCCGCAGGTGGATGCAGAGGAACAGAGCGGAAAAAACATCAGTAACGAGGAGGAAGAAAGCGACCCTGTGGCATGACGACCGACGCCGCGCATCCGGACGTACGTCTTGGCGCACTCCTGCGCGAACTGCGCGAATCAGCGCACGTCTCGCTCGAGGACCTTGCGGAAATCACGCGCATCCAAAAAAAATATCTGGTGGCCCTCGAGGAGGACACCCACAAAGACCTGCCGGACCCCACCTATGTCCGTCATTTTCTGCGCGCCATCGCCGGAGCGTTGAATGTCAGTCCTGAAACGCTGTTCGTCCACTACCAACCGCCCGACGACACCGCGCCTTCCCGCATGGAACCGCCGGCACCGCAGAGTGCGCTCGCGTTTATCGTCCCCTCCCGCATCTTGTCCCGTGCTGCGATCGCCGGATTCGTCATCGTTGTGCTTGCAATCCTCTTTTGGCAGGTGCGTGCACTGTTCACGCCACCCGTGCTCATCGTCACCGCACCGGCGGATGCCGCACTGCTCCGGGAACCCGTCACAACGGTCATGGGAACGGTGCGCGGCAAAGGCGCTGAAGTGCGTATCAACAACGAGCTCGTCTACCCCGATGAACACGGAGATTTTCGCATTAATATCGACTTGCAACAGGGGGCCAATCTCATTAAGATAGCGGCCAAGAAACCACGCAGCGCCGAACGCGTGCTCTGGCGGCAGGTGGTCGTCGAAACCGCCACGCC
>JBBUJK010000036.1:0-15543 GCA_038054875.1 Patescibacteria group bacterium | reverse complement strand
CACGCAGCGCCGAACGCGTGCTCTGGCGGCAGGTGGTCGTCGAAACCGCCACGCCTGCCCTGAGCGGAGCCGAAGGGCCAGCCACAAGCACGCCGTCCGTCAGGCCTTGACAGGACCGACGTGGTACGCCGGGGGCGGAGGCTCCGGTAGGATACAGATGAAATTCTTGATGCACTGCCGTATGTCGAAACCCGGATCCAAAGACGCCTTGAACGCCCGTTCCAAGGCGGCGACCGAAGCCATTGATCAGATCAAGGAAAAGTTCGGCGACGGTTCGATCATGAAGCTCGGCGATGCCCGCAAGATGGTCGTCGAATCCGTGCCCACGGGCTGCCTATCGCTTGATTTGGCGCTTGGGGTCGGTGGCGTGCCGCGCGGCCGCATTATCGAAGTCTACGGCCCGGAATCGTCCGGCAAAACAACGGTCGCGCTCCACATCGTCTCCGAAGTACAAAAACTCGGTGGGCTGGCCGCGTACGTTGATGCCGAACACGCACTTGATCCGGACTATGCGAGGAAAATCGGCGTCGACATTGACGAACTCCTCATTTCCCAGCCGGACACCGGCGAACAGGCGCTCGACATCGTGGAAACGCTGGTGCGTTCAAACGCCATCGACATCATCGTCGTCGACTCCGTGGCCGCGCTCGTGCCGAAAGCGGAAATCGAGGGCGACATGGGCGACCAGCACATGGGGCTCCAGGCGCGTCTCATGTCCCAGGCGCTGAGGAAGCTCACTGCCATCATCTCCAAATCCAAGACCATCCTCATCTTCATCAACCAGACGCGCATGAAGATCGGCATCGTCTTCGGCAACCCGGAGACGACAACCGGTGGCATGGCACTCAAGTTCTACAGCTCGATTCGCCTCGAGGTCCGCCGCTCCGCACAAATCAAACAGGCCGAGAAAATCATCGGCAACCGCGTCAAAGCGAAGATCGTCAAAAACAAGGTGGCCCCGCCATTCCGCACCACCGAGTTCGACATCATGTATAATGAGGGCATCTCGCTTTCCGGCGACCTCCTGGACGTCGCGGTGCTCGAAGGCGTTGTCGCGAAGTCCGGCAACACCTACTCCTGGGGCGAGCTGAAGCTCGGCATCGGACGCGAGGCGGCCAAGAGCTACCTGCGTGCCTCGGCCGAGACCATGGCCTCCATCCGCGCCGCGGTCCTCAAAGTAGTCGAGGACAAGGACCATGCCGAACTCATCGCCGCGCGCCCCGAACTCGGTGATGCTCCCGCCGACGAAGAACCGCCGCTCGACGACGCGCTGGCGCCGGCGACGGCTGAAGCCTGAAACGTATGATCGTCGTCGTTGCCCGCCACGGAGCTCATGATTTCGACAGCGGCTCACTGACCGCTGAAGGCCGTGCACAAGTGGAAGCGCTGGCCTTACGGCTCAAAGCCGCGCTGCCTGCGGGCGATATTTTCCTGGCATATTCGGATGTCTCGCGCACCAAGGAAACCGCCGACATCTTGATCGCCGCACTGACGCCAAAAAAAACCATGCCGCTTGCCTGGCTCCAGGACGGAGAACTTGCCGGCCGCCGCGCCCGCACCTTGGGAGAACACACGCCGGGCTTCTCCGTGGCGCTGCTCGTCACGCACTTGCCCGTGGCCAACGAAATCCTCGGCTCCTTTGCCCAGGAATTCCAGATGGACGATCCGCCGAAAGGCCCGGTGCTCGCTGAAGCAATCCTTGTGGATGAGGAGCACCGCGACTTTGTTCGTGTGTAACCAGACGGATTGATGTACTAAAAAACACCGCCCCTGAGAGGGCGGTGTTTTGATTAGCGGCGTTCGTACAAGAGGAAGGAGTAGGCATGCGGATTCTTCTCATCCGCAACGTGATCCTCGCGCGACACTTCACGCCATTCTGCCTCCGATACATCAGGAAATGTCACATCCCCAGGAATCTCGGCGTGGACGCGAGTGAGGTAGATGCGTCCGGCTTTGGGCAACGCTTCCCGAAAGATCTCACCGCCACCGATTACGAACACTTCGTCCTCCCCCGCTGCAGCAAGCGCTGCATCCAAGGAAACGAATGTTTCGACTGGTGCGCCCGCAAGTTTCCCCGGATCACGCGTGATCACAAGCATGCGCCGCTCCGGCAAGGGACGACCGATCGACTCCCAGGTTTTTCTACCCATGATGATGGCGTGCCCGGTTGTCAGTTGCTTGAATTTTTTGAGGTCGGCAGGCAAATGCCAAGGCAGCCCGTTCTTGCTGCCGATCACGCCGTTTTCGGAAATCGCAACAACGAGCGAAATCATACCGCGATCGGCGCCTTGATGGCCGGATGCGGATCATAACCTTCGATGGTCACGTCCTCGAATTTGAAATCAAAGATGTTTTTTACGGCCGGATTCAATACTAACTTCGGCAACGGACGAGTCTGCCGTGCGAGCTGTTCCTTCACCTGATCCTGATGGTTCAAATAGATGTGCACGTCCCCAAACGTATGGATGAACTCACCGGGCTGTAATCCGGTGACTTGAGCGATCATGTGGGTGAGAAGCGCGTACGAAGCAATGTTGAACGGCACACCAAGGAATACATCTGCCGAGCGCTGATAGAGCTGACAGGAGAGTTTTCCGTCGACGACATAGAACTGAAACAAACAGTGGCAGGGCGGCAGCGCCATCTGATCGATGTAGGGCACGTTCCAGGCCGAGACGATCAGCCGACGGGAATGCGGCTTCGTCTTGATTTCGTTCACGAGCCAGGAAATCTGATCATAGGTTTTCCCATCGCCGTTCGGCCAACGACGCCACTGCGCGCCATAGACCGGTCCCAGCTCACCGGTTTGAGGATCAGCCCACGCATCCCAGATACGCACCTCGTTGTCCTTGAGATACTTAATATTGGTGTCGCCGGCCAAAAACCACAACAGCTCATGGATGATGGACTTGGTGTGGACTTTCTTCGTCGTAAGCAGCGGAAATCCATCCGCCAGGTTGTGGCGGAATTGGTAGCCGAACGTGCTTATCGTCCCAGTGCCGGTGCGATCTTCCTTTTTCACGCCGTGATCCTGAATGTGCTGGAGAAGATCCAAATATTGTCGCATATGCACTGATGGTATCCCCCATCACGTGTACTCACAAACACCATCAATTACTGGGAAAATCGCCTGTTCACAAAAGTTCTCCCCAGGGGCTGTGGATAATCTGGCAGGCCTGTGATAGGAAGCAGCCACGGAACGAAAGGAGTCAGTCGTGGAACTGCGAAATATCGGGTGGAACGTCATCACGTTTACCCTGGTCTTCACCCTGATCTGCACGGCGCTCGAAGCCTTCGGGCTGTACGAGCAGCGCAAGAAGATCTGGGCGGAGAAGTCCGGCGCGTCGGTCTCGGTGTTGTGGTTCAGCTTCCTGCTCGGACTGTACGCGGCGGTGGTCGTGTACGGACAGAGTATTGACAGCGTGGCCATGCGCATCGACGGAGCGATCCTCGCGCTCTCGACGATGCCGGTCCTCATCGGCCTCGCGAAGTTCAAGGGCTTCACGACGACCGAGAAGATCGCTGCAGCGCTCTTCGCCGCCGGGATCGCGGCGATGATCGCCCTGCCGTACAAAGCCGAGTTCTTCCTGGCCTACTCGATCGGCAACATCGTCGTGGGGCTGAAGCAGCCCTGGGAGATCTGGAAGAACAAGAACCGCGGCGTGCTCGACCGCAGCCTGCTCTTCGTCTTCCTGTTCGTGACGGTCTGCTGGTCGGTCTACGCCTTCGTCTTCGGCGACCTGGTTCTCGAAATCGTCTTCCCGTCACTCACGGCGGTCGTCGTACTCACACTCATCATGTGGTACCGCTACCCGCCTCCCCAGATGCAGAACGCGACACCCTGAGAGGATGCCGCGCGCGTCGCCGCCGACTTCGGTCGGCGTCTTTTTTTAGGCCCGTTCCACATACTCGCCCGTATCGGTGTTGACGATGATTTTTTCGCCCTGCTTGATGAACATAGGTACCTTCACTTTGAGTCCGGTATCAAGCGTCACTTCCTTGGTGACGTTCCCGGAGGTGTCACCCCGTACCGCGTCCTGCGCTTCGGTCACGATGAAAGCGATTTTGCGTGGCAGCTGCACCGCTGCGGCCGCGCCCTCGTACATGATAACCATCGCCTCGACTCCTTCTTTGAGGTAGACCTCTTTGCCATCCAACATGGCTTTCGAAACAAGGATCTGGTCGTAGCTGGTGTTGTCCATGAACGTCGCGCCGTTGCCGTCGGAGAACAGATACTGCATGGAGCGGCGGTCGACGTCGACGATGTCCACCTTCTCGCCGGATTTGAATGTGTTCTCGAGCGATTTGCCGCTGCCAATGGAGCGCATCTTCACGCGCGTGAAGGCTGCGCCCTTGCCCGGGTTCACGTGCTGGAACTCGGTCACGACGAACAGATCGTTCTTGAACTTCATGACAACGTCTTTCGAAATATCACTTGTGTCGGGCATAGCAATCAGTTTTCTTGGGAAGACCGTACGTTTTTACCAGAGCCGCGGAAAAGTGTCGAGGTAGGAAGAAAACGGACCTGATCGATATCAGATGCGTCCGTCATGAGCATCACCAGCCGATCCATGCCGAGTGCGGTTCCGCCGGCGGGCGGCATGCCCACTTCGAGCGCGGCGATGAGGTCTTCGTCGATCGGTGGCTGGGGCTTTTTGAGCTTCTTCCGGAGCGCACGCTCTTCGACGAGGCGTTCACGCTGCTCAACCGGATCGTTCAACTCGGTGTACCCGTTTGAAAGTTCGAGTCCGCCGATGTAGACCTCGAAGCGCTCGGCAAACGCCGGATCATCTTCCTTCAGCTTGGCGAGCGCAGACAGTGGTGCCGGATAGTCGTACACGATGGTTGGCTTGCGCTGCCCAAGGCACGGTTCAATTTCGTTCAAGAAGACGCGGAAGAACAAATCCTCATAGCGCTCTTTTTCATCCGGCTGATAGCCCTTGGCACGCACTGCGTTGAAGAGCGCATCGCGGTCGCGCAACACATCCGGATCCATGCCGGCATACTGACGGAATGCCTCGGAAACCGTGATGCGCTCCCACACCGACAGATCAATCGTCGCGCCGTGGAACGGCACGCGTACATCCCCGACTGTTTCTTTGGCGACGAACCGGACCAGCTCTTCCACGTCGTCCATGATCTCACGGTACGAGGCATACGCCCGGTACCACTCGAGCATCAGAAATTCCGGATTATGCGTCTTTCCCCACTCCTCGCCGTTCCTATACACGTGGGCGAGGTCGTAGATGCGTTCAAAGCCAGAAGCGAGCAATTTCTTTAAGCTGTACTCGGGTGAGGTGATGAGATAGGCAGACGTCTTTGTGCCACGCTCATCGAAGAGCGTCGTCTCAAATGGCGTGAGATAGGGCTCCATTCCTGGCGCAGCCACGAGCGCAGGCGTGTCGCACTCGAGGAAACCGCGCTTTGCAAAAAAGGCGCGGATTGCCGCGAGCACTGCGGCACGCTTCTGGAGCATGGCGCGCGCTTCCGGGGAACGGATGAGCTGTTCCCACTGACTCGCGTCTGTCGGCACGCGGCGGTTCGGGACAAGCACGCGCACCGCATCGGCCTGGACACGATGTGCCTGCACCACACCTGCGCATTCCACGATGTCGTAAAGTTGCGCAGCTGTTTCTGCTGGCGCAATGCAGGTGACCGTGCCGGTCTCGTCGCCAACCACAAGCAGCACCTGGCCGCGGCGTTCCTCGCGGGAGAGCACGCGTCCACAGACCGTCACACGCTTCACAACCGCACGCTGCGCCTGAGCGGCCGTGGCCGTGCGTGTGGTGCGGGAGGGATAGCTGTATTGCTTGAGTTTCTGCTTCGACATGCGGAAAAAAGAAAAGAGAGGCGACTATCGCCCCTCTATTCTAGAGGTTAACGGCTCTCGAAGGGAATGAGCGCCATGATGCGCGCCCGTTTCGCGGCAGTCGCGAACTTGCGCTGGTGCATTGCGCACAGGCCAGAACGGCGGCGCGGCATGATCTTGCCGTACGAGGACAGGAACTTGCGAAGTGCAGGCACGTCCTTATAGTCGATCACTTCCTTATTATTGATGCACCAGTGACAGCCCGTCGGGCGCGGTGCGGTTTTGCGGATTGCCATAGAGTTCAAAAGGGAATGTCCTCAATCTTGATTTCATCGTCCGGCGCAGAGGCGGGCATGGGTGCCGGCGTCGGCATCGGTGCGGGCGCAGCAGCGGGCGCGGGGCGCGGCATGGCGCCTCCGCCGGCGGGTGGGCGGTCGAGGAGAATCATGTTCTCTGTCACGATTTCCGTGCGATTCCGCTTCACGCCGTCTTGGCCGTCCCACTCGCGCGTCTGAATGCGGCCCTCGATATATACTTTGCGGCCGCGTGCCAGGTACTGCCCGCAGATTTCCGCGAGCTTGCCCCAAGCGACGATGTTGTGGAACTCGACCTTCTCCTGCTTCTGGCCCTGAGCGTCCTTCCAGACATGGTTTGTGGCCACGCCAAAGGAGCAGACGTTCTGGCCGCCGGTCGTGGTACGCGACTCCGGGTCGCGCGTCACGTTGCCGATGATCATGGCCCGATTCAGGTTCATACGATTACGAGCCGGCTTCTGTCAGGAGCTCATTAATCTTCTTATCGATGTCTTCCTGCGAGAGCGCCGTGGTGGCAATCGGGGCGGCCATGACGGGCGCTGCCGACTCCGGTGCGCGATCTTCATCCGGACGGACGAACAGGTTGACCGTGGTCAGCATGACCTCGTCCGCGTTCACGATCATGTGGCGGATGATTTCGTTGTCGAGACGGAGATCCGCGTCGAGTTTGGCGATCTGGGCTGGCTCAGCCGTGAAGCGAACCAAGATGTAGTGGCCGTAGCGGTGCACGCCGATCGGGTACGCGAGCTTCACCTTGCCGACATGCTCGTTCAGTTTGATGGTGGCGCCGGCGCCCGTAATCAGGCCGTCGATGCGACCGCGGACGCCTTTGAGCTCGGCGTCGGTGAGCTCACCCGAAAGGACGTAGAGAAGTTCGTACTGCTTCATAGATTCGCCCCCGGCGCCCGGCTTATCTGCCTGGCCGCGTGGTTCCCTCAGAAAGGGACGGGGGATTTGTTCGGCGGCACCATATCAGAGCCCTCCCGGCCTGACAAGGGTGGGAGGCAGGTAAAAAAAGAACGGCCCCCGGAGGAACCGTCTGTCGCCGCGGCTCAGCCGAGACCGATCAGAACCGCGCCGATCGTCATCACGAGGCCGCCCGCGAACCGCTCCCGGAAGCTCTTGCGCTCGTCGAGCAGCCAGTACGCCAGGATGATGGTCAGCGGAATCTGCAGCCGCTTCATCGTGCCGACGTAGGGAACGATGCTCTCCCGGTAGGCCAGGTTCGTGATGCCGTTGCTCAGCGCCCAGAGCGCCGCGAGCGGCAGACTCTTCACGGCCGCGTCGCGGACGGTGACGCCGTGGAACTCCTTGCGCCACAGGGCCACGCCGAGGTTGCCGAGCGCCGCGATCGCCACGACGCAGCCCAGGCCGAAGGCGATGTTCGCCCGCCGCGCCACGAGGCCGTCGAAGTTCAGGCTGATCGTGGACAGCCCGACCGCGAGGAACGCCCAGCGCACGCCGACGCTGCCTTTGAGCGCCAGGAATGGCGCCAGGTAGACCCGCCAGCGCGGCACCGGCCGGCCCTCCTTCTCCTTGGAGAGACGTTCCGCGAGCTTGGCGCCGACATCCTGGATATTCAGGATGTAGGTGCCCAACACGAGCAGCAGGATGCCGATCCATCCGAGCCGCGAGGGATACTCGCCGAGGATGAGCATGCTCGTGACGATGACGATCGCCGGCGTCGTCGAGTCGATCGGCGTGACGAGCGAGACATCTTCGAGCGCGCGGGCGCGCATCTTGGCGAGCATGATGCCGATGTTCAGGACTCCCGTGGCGATCATCGGCCAGAGGAACGGCTCAAGTCCCTCCGTGAGCGCGGGCCCGCCGGTCGCCGCCGACCAGGAGAGCAGCATCACCGCAGCCATGCCGAGGTGGAGCGCCACGAGCGCGCTAGAACGGTTCTTCCATTCGCCGGTCTGCACCTTCTTGGTACCGACGTTGTAGAGCGCGGCGAATACCGCACCCAGGGCGACGTACAGGATTGCTACCACTGCCATACGTACCTTCCTCTGCCCGACCCTTGCCGGACAGGCGTCTTCTCCCACACTCCGGACCCATTTGTCAATGCCCCGCAATAAAAAAGACGCGCCTTCCCGGACGGGAAGACGCGTGCGCCGATGCCTCGGCGGCTCAGCCGCGCACGGCCGTGAAGACGGCCGTCGGGTGATAGCTGATGAGGCCGCTCAGCCGGTCCAGCTCACCCTCCGCGAGCAGGCGGCCGATCGCGCGACGCATTAGTCCGAGCTTGACCTCCATGTCGAGCTCGACGAGCGGCGGCCAGCGGAAGAAGACCGCCCAGCCGTTGCGGATGAACTCGATCACCCGACGCCCCGGCACCGGCACGAGCACTTCGGAGCACCGGAACTGCGTGAACCCCGCCGCGGCGAACCGCTCCTCGAGGCCCGCGAAGTCCTGGCGCGCGCCGGCCGCCGGCCAGAGGTCCGACCGGTCGAAGGCCGGGTAGTCCTTGCGGACCTCCTCCAACAGGATCGCCTGCACCCGCTGGTAGAGCGGGTGCGAGAGCTCGGTCTCGATCTGGCCGCTCTTCGCCGAGCCCGCGCGGTGGTCCGCGAGCGGCAGGGCGAAGGCGTAGTTCGAGGGGCCGAGGTCGAAGGCGAAGATGCCGCCCGCGCCCATGACCTGCGCCGCCTCGGCGAGCAGCGCCGGAACGAGCGAGTCCTTGCCCGGCGGGTTGAAGAGGTGGAACGCCTGACAGCAGGTCAGGAGGTCCACCTGCCCGCGGAGATCGGCGGGCACCGCCTCGGCGAGCTTCTCGCCGCGTCCCGCGACGACCGCGACCCGGGGGTCGCCCATCACGTTGAGCTCGGCGAAGGCGCGCATGCCCTCCTCGGGCTCGACCGCGAGCATGCGGCGCAGGCCCGGCGTCGCCGCGATCACCTCCATCGTGGAGATGCCGATACCGGCGCCGAGATCGATGGCGCGCGGCACGGAACTCGCGTTCGCTCGCCGCGCGGCCGCGACCACCTCGCGAGCCATCTCGCGGTAGTAGTCGTCCCGCAGATTGAAGGCGGCGTAGGCCACAGCCGCGCTTCCGGAAAAGACCGATGCATTCATCACCTACACCTCGTGTGTATTGCCGCCCCGTGCAGCGCGGCGACCCTATCAGCGAGATGGCGGCGCGTCAAGACAGCGGGTACACTGTCAGGCGTTATGCCCCTGTTTTTCGCCGAGCTCGGCCGCCACCCCGCTTTGTCCGCTACGGAATTGCTGATCCGCTCCCGGGCCGACGGCGCGCCGTTGGCCCTTGGCCCGTTCGGACCCGACATCCTCCTGCTCGAGGGCTCGGAGCCGCCGGCCGGTTTTGCGGCGGCGCTCGGCGGCACCATCCGCTTCGGGCAAGTCCTGGAAACGTATGGCGGCTCACCGACGGAAACGCAGGTCATCGAGGCCGTGACCGCTGCGGTCGGCACGCGCATCGCTGCCGGCAAGACGACCTTCGGTTTGTCCGCCGCGGCGCTCGCTCCGAACATCCCGCTTCCCTCGCTGCCGAAGTTGCGCGCCTGGGGGCTCAGCGTGAAAAAGTCGCTCAAGGACCGCGGTTCGGCGCGGCTCATCACCGGCACCGGCCGTTTGCTTTCGCCGGTCGCCGTCGCCAAAAACGGCTTGCTCACGACGGGCGGCGATTTTCTGATCCTGATCGAGCGCAGCCGCTGGCACCTGGCACGGACCAGCTTCGTCCACGATTTCGAAGGACAGGCCCACCGCGAATTCGATCGGCCAGTCGCAAATCCCGCTTCCGGCATGCTGCCGGTACAGCTGGCACGCGTACTCGTGAATCTTTCCGGAACAAGCGGTACGCTGCTCGACCCGTTCTGCGGCTCCGGCACGGTCCTGGGCGAAGCCATGCTCCTTGGTTGGCAGCGCGTGATCGGCAGCGACATCTCCATGCAGGAGGTTGATGCGGCGCGCGCCAACATGGCATGGCTCGCCAATCGGGCCGGTCGGCTGCGACCGCCGGAATTGTTCGTTTCTTCCGCAGAAGGGCTCGACCGCACGCTCGCGCGCGGCACGATCGACGCCATCGTGACGGAGCCGACGCTTGGGCCCGCACTCCGCGGCCACACCGATAGCGCAAAACTGACAAAAAATGCAGACGATCTGAAAAAACTGTATCGTCGCGCGCTCGCAGCGTTCATTCAACTGCTCAAAAACAATGGTCGCGTGGTCATGGTTTTTCCACGCTTTCACGAGGGTCGCATCCCGACGACTCTTTCCGACAAAAACCTTTCCACCATCGGATATACAAGGTTGACCCCCGCCCGTGACCTGCCAGCGGCGCTGCGGACCGACACCACGCCCGAAGGCAATCTGCGCTACGCCCGGCCAGATGCAAAAGTTGTCCGGGAGATCGTTCTTTTGGAGAAGAAATCCTAGGGCAGAATAAACGTATATAAAGATTGCGAGCGGTCGTTGGGGTTGACAAAAAACCCAAAAACGGCTAATCTCGCCTGTTTTGGAGACCCCTGTATTCCTAGGGTTTCCCTCCAAAACGCAGGAGTTCCATGACCAGGGACCAAAGAATTCCCTCCCCGGTACCCGGAACGGGAATTGCCCGGGTGCCCATGAAGAGCACCCTGCCGGACGAAGAACTGAAGCGATATCGCGACAGCGGCAGCGTGATCGAACTCCAGCCGGGCGAGACCCTGTTCGAGCAGGGCAGCGACCCGATGGAGATGTATGCGTTGCTGCGCGGTTCGCTCGCCGTCATCATCGACGGCGTGCAGATCGCGGAGGTCTCCGAGGGCCAGGTGGCCGGCGAGATGGCTTTCTTCCTCGGCGAGCGGCGTTCCGCAACGATGCGGGCGCTGACGGTGTGCGAGCTGCACGCCATCTCGCCGCAAAAGATGCGGATGCTCCTCCAGCATCCGGATGTCGTCTTCGGTCTTCTCCAGCTCTTCTCGCGACGCGTCGAGGCCGTGAACCGGGCGCTCAAGCTGCGCACCGACACGACCCTGAACGCCAAGCTCGCGCTCGAAGAGGAGAAGGACCAGCGCAACGAGGACATCACGTTCCTGGCCGGGCAAATCAAGACGGCCGATGAGCGCATCGCCGAGCTCGAAACCCAGCTGGGCGCAGCGCACGCGAATCTGGAGAACGCCGACACGTTGATCACGCAGCTCCAGGCGTCGCTGCTGAAGGGCGTGAAGGTCTTCTCGCCGCCGATGGAGCGATCTGCTCTCGAGATCGACGACGACCTCGATCTGCTGGCGCCCCCGCCCGCGGAATACACGCCCATCGCGCGCGTTGCGCTCAGGCAGATCGCGGTACCTCGACCGGTACCCTCCCCGGTGTTCACCGAGGAAGGTCCGACTGAGGAGATGCCGGCCGTTCCGCCGCCATTGCCGAGCGCGCCCATCAAGTCGCGTCGCGACGAGACGGTGAGTTATGCGACCACACCGAAGGTCCCGATCGGGGGACGCACCCAGAGCATGGTGGCGTTCGACCCGGACGCCTACCGGCGGGAGATCGTGATCGACGATCATGGCGCACGCGCCAACGAGACAGACAGTCTCATCGCGGAAATCCTCCGCGTCACGCCGAAGAGCTAGTCCCCCGCGGGTCTCGCTCTTCGGCGCTCTTTTTTATACGCCGACGCGGAAATGGACGACGTCGCCGTCTTGCATCACATACTCCTTGCCCTCGACGCGGAGCAATCCTTTGTCCCGGACCCCGGCTTCGCCGCCCTGCGTCACAAAATCTTTCCAGTTCGAAATCTCGGCGCGAATGAATGCTTTTTCAAAATCGGTGTGGATGACGCCGGCGGCTTGCGGCGCTTTCGTTCCCACGGGAATCGTCCAGGCACGCGTTTCCATTTCGCCCGTGGTCAAGAACGAGATAAGCCCAAGCTTGGCGTAGGCAGCGCGGATAAGCGCGTCGAGTCCGGACTCCGGAATCTCCAGTGCCGTGAGCATCTCCTTGGCTTCTGATGGCGACATGTCCGCGAGCTCGGCCTCGATTTTCGCATTCAAGGCGATCTGCGGCGAAAGATCGTTCGACAGTGCGTCGACGTAGCTCTTCTCTTTGAGTGTCTTCTCGTCGACGTTCAAAACGTACAAAAACGGCTTCAGCGTAAGCAGATGTATCTCTGTGAGATACAGTTTCTCATCATCGGCAAGCTGCACGGAGCCGGCAAGATTCCCCTGCTGCAATGCATCGCGCACCCGCTCCACTACAGCCAGCTCTTTTTCGAGCAGCGTCGTGAAACCGCCTTTTGCTTTTGTTTTCAACGCATCCACACGCCGGTTTGCGGTTTCCAGGTCGGCAATCACGAGTTCGGTATGAATCACCTCAACATCGCTTTTTGGATCCACCTGGCCATGAACGTGGATGATGTCGTTGTCCACGAAGACGCGCACCACCATGACAATGGCGTCGACCTCGCGGATGTGCGACAAGAACTTGTTGCCGAGCCCTTCGCCCTGCGCCGCGCCGCGCACCAGTCCCGCGATGTCGACGAAGTTGATGGTCGTGGGCACGAGTTTCGCGGCATGCGAAATCGCCGCGAGCTGCGCGAGCCGTTCGTCCGGCACCTCGACGATGCCGACGTTCGGTTCGATGGTCGCGAACGGATAATTCGCGATGAGCGCCTGCTTGCGCGTCAGCGCCTTGAAGAGGGTCGACTTGCCGACGTTGGGCAGTCCGACAATACCAATGGAGAACGACATAGACGGCCGCAGGATGCCAAGGTTCCTCGACAATGTCCAGCCGTGCTATACTGTTCGCGACTAACCGCACTTTTATGAAGGAAGCAAAACCTAAGAAGAGAGGATCCGTTAAATCGCTCGCCAAGGGCCTGGCCGTCGGCGCGGCGCTCGGTGCCTTGATCGGCATCCTGTTCGCGCCGAAAAAAGGCAGAGAAACGCGCAAGGACATTGAGGAGGCCTTCTATCGCTCCAAAGCCGACGTAGCTCGATCACTCGTCAAAGCTAAAAAAGTAACGGCCTCGCAGTACAAAAAAGCCGTTGAAGACGCCGTGAAGCTGCAGGCAAAGGCCATGAAAACGCTGAAAAAGACCGACCTGAACGACATCAAGAACCGTCTGATGGAAGGTTGGGACGACATGACTGCCAAGGTGGTCAAATCCAGTCCCGCGATCGCCATCAAAAAAGCCGTCACTCCAAAAGCAAAGAAGCGCGCCTAACAAAAAAACCCCGCCTCGTGGCGGGGTTTTTTAATTGTTTAGCGGAAGAGCACTAGCCGAGAATGTCGATCCACTTTTTCATATGAGAAGCGGTTCATGTTTCACAAAACGTACGTCTCTGCTGAAGTATAACCGATAGTTCACGCGTTCATCGGCGAGAAGCTTTGGAAACCACACACCATCTGATTCCCACATTTCAGGATACGGAATCGCATCGACACCGAACCACTGCGGTCGCATCTCCTCAGATTCGACTGGTTCGCCTTCAAAGTCCGTGCTCGAGAATATCCGGCAGCGCGTCGTTGAATCCGGCTTTCCTGCGTAGATAAACTCGATGATGCCGCGGTCGTCCGAAGTTTTCACCGTGACGCCGATCTCTTCGTGCACTTCCCGCACCAGCGCCTCGACCGGTGACTCTCCCGGATTGGCCTTGCCACCCGGACCGTTCCACTTCCCCACGCCGAAGCCGCGCTTCTTCATGGCGAGCAACACCTGGCCGGGACGGAAGAGATAGCAGAGATTTGTTTCTTTCATGTGACAAGTCTAACGCTTTCCTCATATGCTCGTCACACAAGACGCGGGCGTGAGCAACCAAACAAAACACCGCTCCGATCCGGAGCGGTGTTTTGGTGGACCTAAGCAGAATCGGACTGCTGTCTCCGCAATGCGAATGCGGCGTACTACCACTGTACGATAGGCCCGCGAGTGGGAATGCCGGCACAGTGTACGTCTATCCCCAGATAGGGTCAATTCCCAAGAGCCAACGACTATACATTTTACGACGCACTTTCTTGTCCGTATTTACTTCGTATTTTCCTGATGTTTCGAATCTAACAAACATACTTATCAACTGTTCACACACCTTACACACATCTCTCTTGCTGATTGTTTCACATGAAACAATCTCCACGCATCTCATCATCATAATGTTTCACGTGAAACAAAATACCCACCGGATCGGTGGGTGTTTTGTGGTGGACCGCAAGGGATTCGAACCCTTTACCTCTTCCATGCCATGGAAGCGCTCTACCAAGTGAGCTAGCGGCCCGTGGATAAGTTGCTAACTGTTTCTGTTTGTCTACACAAGCGTAGACAAATGGTTGTTTGGTGCCCCCGGCACGAATCGAACGTACATCCACCCCTTAGGACGGGGTTGTTCTATCCGTTGAACTACGGAGGCAAGAGAGTGAGGCGCAAGAGCTTGCCCTCAGCGCCGAGCGAACGCAGACCTCGCATCGTGCGAAGGAGAATCGAAGTACCTTGACCGGGCGACGGTGCAAATTGTTTCACACGAAACAATTTGGTGTTTCACGTGAAACATTTTTTCGCCTTCAAGAACAAAATTCGAGACTGGTCATCAAGAAATGACTCTACTCTTTGCAAAGTATGCGTCGCAAAACGATTTACTGTAAAAGAACCTCATCAACACAGGCTGAAAAACGTGTGCTAATATTACGGCACCTTTTGAACCGGGTCAATCTATGGATGTGGGGGTTTCCGTACTTATCGCTGCGCTTGTCGTTGGTGGGCTTATTATTTCCGTCTTTTTGCTGCTTCGCCGTCAACTTTCCGATATTGATGCCGCCCGTTCCAATGACCAGACGGTATCGATGTTGAACCAAAACGTGGTGGGCATGCAGCAGCGTCTCGACACCACAAACCAGGCAATTAACCAGCGGCTGGATAAGGCCGCACAGGTTATGCAGGGTTTAATGAAGGAAGCCGGAACCATGAACGAGATCGGCCGCTCGATTAAGGAGTTCCAGGAGTTCTTGAACTCCCCGAAACTGCGTGGTAACATCGGCGAACAAATCCTGGCTGATGCCCTGGGACAGGTCTTTGCAAAGGAGCAATACGAGCTGCAATACCATTTCCATGAGGGGCAAATCGTCGATGCGCTGATCAAATCAGCACAGGGTTTCATCCCCATCGACTCAAAATTCCCACTCGAAGACTACCGGCGCGCGGTCGGTCTCGAGGACCCCACTGCACGGAAAGCGGCAATACACGATTTCGAGCGTGCGGTGCGCAAACACATCGACGACATCGCCAGAAAGTACATTCTGCCGCACGAAGGCACCGTGGACTTTGCGGTCATGTATGTTCCGTCCGAGAGCATCTACTACGAGATCATTCTCAATAGCGATGAGCTGATGACGCACGCGCGAAACCGGCGGGTCATCCTGGTCTCACCAAACACGTTCTTCCACTTCCTCCGCGTCATCATGATGGGCCTGGAACGGACGCAGTTTGCC
>JBBUJK010000035.1:0-18918 GCA_038054875.1 Patescibacteria group bacterium | reverse complement strand
GAATTGACCATCACGCTCGAGGCCGACGAGATCCAGTCGGAGCTCGCTGCGGCGGCGGCGCGCATTTCTGAGCAGATGAAGCTCGACGGTTTTCGGCCGGGCAAGGCGCCCTACGACGTCGTCAAACAGAAGACCGGCGAGATGGCCATCTGGCAGGAAGCGGCTGAGGACATCGTCCGCCACAGCTTCGTCAAAGCCATCATGCAAGAGAATGTGGCCACGGTCGGTCAGCCCCAGATTGAGCTCGTGACTTTCGCGCCGGGGAATCCTCTGGTCTACAAAGCCACTGCGCCAATTCTGCCGGGCATTTCGAAACTCGCCGACTACCGTTCCATCAGCGTGGCGCGCAAATCAGCGGACGTGAGCGACGCCGATGTGGATCGCGCGATCGAGGAACTGCGCCGCATGCAAACGCGCGAGCAGGAAATTGACCGTCCGGCCACGGACAAGGACAAGATCGTCGTGGACATGCATATGTTCCTCGACAACGTCCCGCTCGACGGCGGCCAGACCAAGAATCACGGCGTGGTGTTGTCCGAAGAAGCGTATGTGCCCGGCTTGACCAAAGAACTTACTGGACTTAAAAAGGGCGACGAAAAAACGTTCACGCTTCCCTTTCCCGCTGATCACTTTCAAAAAAATATCGCCGGCAAAAACGTCGAGTTCAAAGTGAGAGTGAGCTCCGTGGTTGAACTGACACCACCGGAGTTGAACGACGCGTTTGCCGCAACGCTCGGCCAGAAAACAGTGGCGGAGCTCAAGACGCTTCTCAAGAGCAATCTGGAATCCGAGGCCAAGGAAAAAGAAGAGCAGCGCGTGGAACTTGAGATGCTCGAAAAGATTGTCGATAAAACAACATTTGACGATATTCCAGACCAACTCGTCACTCAAGAGACGACGCGCATGGTCGAAGAGCTTGGAGCGTCGCTCAAGGAACGCGGCATGGAGTTCGGTGAATATCTGCGGAGTCTCAAGAAGTCCCGCCAAGACATCCAGCTTGACTTCGCCCCTCAAGCCATCCGCCGTGTGAAGACGGCCATCGTCATCCGCGACATCGGTCGCGCCGAAAAGATCGAAGCCGACGACGCCGAGGTGATGAAGCACGTCGAGGAAGCCATGAACCACTACAAACAAGATCCCGAGGCACAGAAACACATCTCCTCCGAGGACTACGCCGAATCCCTAAAGATCCGTATGCGCAACAGGAAGACGATCGAGTTCTTGCGGGATTTGATCGTGAAGTAAACGGAACCCCGCCACTCGGCGGGGTTTCTGCTATCATAGCCGCATATGAAATTCGGCATCCATGTCTCGGCCGCCGGAGGGCTGTGGAACGCGCCCGCGAACGCCAAAGAGCTGGGCTGCGAGACCTACCAGATGTTTTCCCGCCCGCCGCAGGGCGGTCCGGCACCGAAGCTCACCACAGAGCTAGTAAAGCAATTCCGTAATGCAAACGAGACATGCGGTTTTGAGGAGTTCGTGATCCACGCGCCGTACTTCATCAACTTTGCATCCGCGACCCCGCGCATCCGCCATGGCTCGGTCACCGTGGTGCGCGACGAGCTCGAACGCGGCTCGTTGCTTGGCGCGGCCTATGTGATGTTCCACCCGGGTTCTGCCAAAGACATGGGTGAAAAGGACGCACACAAAGCCACGATTGCTGGCATCAAAGAGGTTCTGAAGGGCTACAAGGGTTCGACGCGCCTGTTGATCGAAATCTCGGCCGGCTCCGGCATGGTCATGGGCGACGAGTTTGAGGAGATCGCCATGTTCCTGGACAAGATCAAGGTGAAGTCGCTCGGCGTGTGCTTCGACACGCAGCATGCCTTTGCCTCGGGCTACGACCTGCGCACCAAAGCCGCGGTCGACGCGACGATCAAAAAACTCGACGCCACGATCGGCCTCGAGCGCGTGCCGATGACCCACTGCAACGATTCCAAGGTGGAGCTGAATGGTAAGAAAGACCGCCACGAACATCTCGGTAAAGGCCACATCGGCCTCGACGGGTTCAAGGCGCTGGTGCAGCATCCCAAGCTGAAGCACTGGCTGTTCCAGTTGGAAACGCCGTGGGACGACGACCTGAAGAAGGACCTGGCGCTGCTCAAAAAGTACCGCGGCGGCTGAGCGTATGCGCACACTCCTCGAAAAAACTGCAAAAGAGGCCGGAAAACTGCTTGTTTCGTACTTCTTGCGGCCAGGCAACCACCTGAAGTACAAGGCGCATCGCGAGATCGTGAACGTGGCAGACCTCGCCGCAGACAAGCTGATCACGCGTCGTCTGCGCGCCAAGGTGCGCGGCGCCACGATCATGTCCGAAGAACAGAAGATACCGAAGGGCCGATTTGATACAGGGTTCATCGTCGATCCGCTCGACGGCACCACGAACTTCACGCACGGCACGCCGATCTGGGGCGTGAACATCGCGCGCATCGACGCCGGGGAGACAAGCGCCGCCGTCAGCTTCCTGCCGATGACGGATGATCTGTTCTCCGTGGAACGCGGGAAGGGTGCCTGGCGCAACGGCAAGCGCATCCGCGTCTCGAACACAAAAAAGCTTTCCGAGTCGACGCTCATCTTCTGCCACGGCTACAGCCCGGCCAATATGCGCCGCGGCGCCAAACTGTACGCCGCGATTCACAAAAAGATCCGCTATTGCCGCATGTACGGCTCCGCGGCCTTTGAATTGGCCATGATCGCGACCGGCGGCGCCGACGCCTTCATCTACAGCGGCGCCAAACCCTGGGACATTGCTCCGGGCGTCTTGCTTGTCGAGGAGGCCGGTGGCATCGTGACGGATGAAGCTGGCCGCGCCTGGATGCCGGGGCGTGCTACCCGCACGCTCGTTGTCTCAAACGGCCATCTCCACGACGACTTGCTCGCTCTTGTTCAACGCTCAATATGATCACGCTCAAAATTAAACTCAGCCCGGGTTCGCATGCCAACAAGATCTGGGGCTGGGAAGGCGACCGGCTCAAAGTGTCGGTGACGGCTGTCCCCGAGGACGGCAAAGCCAACGAGGCGCTGCTCGACCTGCTCGCGGAAAAACTGCACCTCCCCGTCTCGACCATCAAGGTCCAGTACGGCGAGGGTGACCGGCTGAAGACGCTCCAAATCTGGAATCTCGAGCCGGAGCACCTCGAGGAACGCTTCGAACGATACGTCCCACAGGCGGCGCGGTCAAAGGAAGAAAAACCGCAGAACACAGACCAAAAACGCCCCTCCTAGGGGGCGTTTACGTTTGCGGCACCTCGTCGACACCACCAGGGCTCCAGGGGTGGCAACGCAGCACGCGTCGGAGCGCGAGCCAGGAACCACGCATGACGCCGAAACGATCAATGGACTGATAGCCGTACTCCGAGCAGCTCGGGTAAAACTTGCAGGCACCGCCCGGGTAGACGAAGCGCAGGAGGCCGTGGTCGAGGGAAAACGTCCGCTGGTAGATGCGGATCCCAAAGAGGACGCCGGCGCGGCAGCCGAGCTGAGCTCGGCGGATCATGGCCGTTTCAAGAGACCGCTTTTTTCGAAAGCGAAGTGGATCGTGCCGGAAATATCATCGAAAGAAGCATCCGCGATCTTGCCGCGTCCCATGACAATGACGTCCAGTCCGGCAACAAGCTGTGGGATAAGCGGACGAATGGCCTCGCGCAGTCGCCGTTTTGCGAGGTTCCGAATGACCGCCCGCTTGCTGATCTTTGTACCGATTACCACAGCAAAACGGCTCACCAAAAGGTCATTTTTTGCTATCTTCAGCGAAAAAATAGGCGTCGCAAAGCTCCGGCCTTTCTTCCAAACATGGTCGATGTCGGTCTTTTTACGGAGGCGAAAATCAGCGGGAAGCATAGAAACACCGTAGGGGCGGGGTAACCCCGCCCCTACCTGATTCGTTTACTGGACCGACACGCGCTTGCGACCCTTGTCGCGACGGCGTTTAAGCACTTTCCGACCGTTCTTGGTCCGACTGCGGACCCGGAATCCATGAACGCGTGCGCGCTTCCGCTTCTTCGGCTGGTATGTCCGTTTCGTCATAATATTTGATTCTTGCCTCGATCAGCGAACGAGTGGCACTATCATACACATACCATCCACATCTTTTCAACACGTGAGTCACTCTGTGCATGGTTGACCGACCCATGCCCCGTGTTACACTTCAGCGTGTTGAATTTCCGCTGAAAATACAGTCTGTTTCAGAGTTTTCCACAGACGTGCCTTTCATCCATCCGTTGCCCCCGCATCATGACGTCCATGACCCCGCAACAACTCTGGCAAGCGGCGCTCGGGGAGTTGGAACTGACTCTTTCTAAGGCAAACTTCACCACCTGGTTCAAAAGCACCTTCATTTCGGAGATGGAGGAGGCGCGAATCACGATTTCCGTTCCGAATGCCTTCACAAAGGCGTGGCTTGAGAAGAAGTACCACTCCGCGATCCTTAAGGCGCTCCAGAACATCCTGAACACGCCAATCCGGGACGTGCAATATCGAGTCGAGACACGCGCTGCTGGGGAATTGGTCCGCACTCAGGCGGCCATGCCGGTGGCCCAAGCCGTGGCCGTCACGGATATGCCGCCCATGCCGGAAACGTTGAACCCGATCGAAGCTGAGCCGGCCGGAGAACGTGGATTCCGCCGTCACTACACATTTGAGAGTTTTGTGGTCGGCAAAGGAAATGAACTGGCACACGCCGCCGCCCAGGCCGTGGCCGACACACCAGGTTTGAAGTACAACCCGCTCTATCTCTACGGCGGAGTCGGGCTTGGAAAAACCCACCTCTTGCAGGCGATCGGCAACAAAATGCTGGAGAAGAACCCGAGCGCGCGGGTGCTCTATGTTTCGAGCGAGCAATTCACAAACGACTACATTGCCGCTGTTCGCGCCGGTCTCGCCAAGGAGTTCAAGGATCGCTACCGCACCGTCGACCTGCTGATCGTCGACGATATCCAGTTCCTCGCCAACAAGGAATCCACACAGGAAGAGTTTTTCCACACCTTCAACACGCTCCACCAAGAAAACCATCAAGTGGTGCTGTCTTCGGACCGACCGCCGAAAAGCATCCCCACCATTCAAGAACGACTCGTCAGCCGACTCGAGATGGGGATGGTCATCGACGTGAGCCCGCCGGACCTTGAAACCCGCATCGCTATTCTGCGTTCGAAATGTCAGGAAAAAGGCATCCATCTCTCGGATGACATTCTGACCACGATTGCAGCCGGTGTTACCTCGAACGTCCGCGAACTTGAGGGTGCACTCAACAAGATCCACGCCTATCATCAGTTCAAGAACATTCCGCCGACCGTCGAGACCGTCAAGAACATCATCTCGAGTTATTCAATGAATCCGGCCAAAAAGACGATCACGGCGCGCCAGCTCATTGCCACGGTCGCTGCCTACTACGATCTGAAGATCGACGACCTGCTCGGTAAGAGCCGCGAAAAAAAGCTCGCCTTCCCCCGCCAAGTGCTTATGTTCCTGATGCGCGAAGAGATGAAGTCTTCGTTTCCGGCCATCGGAACCGAGATCGGCGGCCGCGACCATACGACCGCCATCCATGCCTGCACAAAGATCGGTCTGCTCGTCGCGAAAGATGAAAAATTACGGCAAGACATTTCTCTGCTCAAGGAGCGCGTGTACCACACAACCTGAGGATAGGGTGGGGAAAAATTACACCGCGTCTGAGGATGGTGAGGGGACAAGGAGGACCATCATCCCCAGGCGTGGCAGCAGGGAATCAACAATCCACACTTCGTCGACAATCCGTTCAGCCCGTCACCCCCAAGTGTTTTTACAATAACCACAGGACATGTCGGCAGATTTCGGGTTTATCCCCGCTATCCACACGCCGATTACTACTGTTGGTTATATATACCGATCCACATGAAGTTCTCATGCACACAGGAAAATTTGATCCAGGGACTTGCAGCCGTGAGTCATATCGCGACGAAGAACGTGAACTTGCCGATCTTGAATAACGTGTTGATTAAAGTCGAAGACAAGTCGATCCAGTTGGCGACGACGAATCTGGAGATCGCCGTGACCGCCCAGGTGCGCGGAAAAGTCGATGAACCGGGAGAGTGTACGCTGCCGTCGCGCCTCCTCGCCGACTACGTGGGACTGCTCACCGGCGACCGGGTCGACTTCGCTGCTGATGGGGAAACGGCGACCGTCTCCTCCGACGCAAGCCGCACCAAAATCAAAGGCCTCCCCTCCGCCGAGTTCCCCCTCATCCCCAAGGTGTCACGGGATTCTTCCTTCAGAGTTTTAGTGGGTGATTTCCGTCGGGCAGTGTCACGTGTGATTTTCGCCGTTTCCCCGAATGAGTCGCGCCCGGAGATTTCCGGCGTCCTCCTGCGTTTCTCGCCAGACGGTCCGAACGGGACGTTGATCTTCGCTGCAACCGACTCGTACCGTCTCGCCGAGGCCCGCGTGGCGCTTCATGAGAGCGGCAAACCTGTAGGCGAACGCTCCGTGATTGTTCCTGCCCGGACACTCGCCGAGGTCCAGCGCATCCTTTCCTCGCTCAAGGACGGACCGGACAGCCCGGCCACGGTTGAAATCTCCCTCTCCGACTCCCAAATCCTCTTCGTCTACGACACGGTGGAAGTGGTCTCCCGGACGATTGAGGGGAACTATCCGGAATACCGAGCCGTCATCCCCGATAAGGCCCGGACCTTTGCCGTTCTCAGCCGCGATCAGCTGGTCAAAGCCGTGAAGGCGGCAGCGCTCTTCTCCCGGACGGGCCTGTATGACGTCCACTTCACCTACGAGCCCGCCGAAGGCACGCTCAAGCTCTCCGCCACCGACAGCCAGGTTGGTGAGCAGGAGGCGGTGCTGACCCCAAGCGAAATCAAAGGCGACCAGAACACCATTACGCTGAACTACCGGTATCTGCTGGATGGTTTAAACGCCATAGATAGCGCTGAGGTGAAACTGCAAATCATCGATGCCAATGCGCCATGCTTGATCACACCGCAAACGGTGACCGCTGATTATCTCTATCTCGTCATGCCGATCAAGGTGTAGAGCAGTCCCGCCATGTGGCGGGTCTTGACGTTTACGCTGAAATAGCGCACAACAGCGTCGGAGGTGTCCATGGCAGACAGTCGTTTTGGGAAGACCCGTGGCGTTCGTACGAACGATCTTGTGGAGGGCCCGATCGTCGACCGGATCAAGGAGCTGATGGCGGCCGGCAAGACGCGGCCGCAGGCGCTCGACGCGGTCGCCCAGGAGCGAAAGACATCGCTGCGTGAGATCACGCGCATCGCCGGCCGGAACGGTCTCTAGGACCACCGGATCGGCGTTCTTTTTTATTCAACGAACACCTGAAGTTCATTACGGACCGTTTCCTGTCGACCGTCATTGAATGCCACTTTGAGCCACAGACGATAGTTGCCGGATATGGGCCGTTCCCAGCGCGCCACAACAGGTCTGGTGCCGGGACTTGAGATTGAGCCGAGCGAGCGCACCTCGCCACTTTCGATGTTCGTCGTCAGGAATTCGAGGGAGCGTACGCCGGAGTCGTCATTCAACGAAGCGCGCAGGTTGAATGGGAACTCAGAGGCCGCAATACGCGCGCCCTGCACCGGCACAATCCAGTTTGCACCAAGCGGCTCTGGGTCGGCCGTAAGGTTGATTGTTTTTTGCGCTGAGCCCATGTTGTCGACATCATCGAATACTTGGATTTCGAGCGTGTGGAAGCCGCGCCCAAAACGATTTGGGATGGTGTACGGACCCGAGAAGGGGTAGACCGAGGAGGAGCCGATGACTTGGCCGTCTAGAAGCGCCACGGCGCGTTTTGCGCCACGTGGCGCGCTGATGTCCAAGGACACAGTGAAGTCGCGCGTTGCAAACACGGCATTATCGGTCGGTGAAAGCAGCTGCACGTGCGGGAAGGTCGATGGATCGCGCACGGTGGTGTACTCGGTGGGTGGCGTCTCAAGCACCAGCCCCTCCTGTTTCTTGGCCCATTCCTGCACACCTGCTTCCCATGAGGTGTATTGCGGATCGTTCTGCGGATTGGCCGGCGGCAGACCACGCGGATCGTCACGGTCCACCCAGTAGAGCGTGTCATGAACCGTGACGTACTCGCGGATTTCAATCATGCTCTCCGGCGTCGAGGAGGTTGCCAAGAGACCCGATGCTTTGTCGAGCATGACCGTTTGTTTCGGCATGAGCTCGCCATCCAAGATCGGCTTGCCGGTTTTGACTGGTTGCGGCGCCTGGAAGCTTTCAACGGGTGTTCCTTTCAGCGCCTCGGACATGTACTGCTGCCAGATCGGCGCCGCGATTTTGGAGCCGTCGGCGCCGCGTTTCATTTCGGTGTGGTCGTTGTTGCCGGTCCACACCGCGGCGACGAGCGACGGCGTGCCGCCGACCATCCAGGCGTCACGGAAGTCGTTGGTGGTGCCGGTCTTCGTGGCCGCCGGGCGGCCGGGGAGCGTCAGGAAGTTTCGGGTGCCGAAGACGTAGGCGCGGGCCTCGTTGTCGGACAGGATGTTCGTGGTCTGGTGGGCGAACTGTTCGTCCAAGACGCGCGTCCCTTCCCCCTTTTTCCACTCTTCGAGGACATGGCCGGAGGCATCCTCGACCTTGAGGATGGCCGTTGTCGGCATGCGGATGCCGTCGTTCAGGAAAATACCGAAGGCCGAGGCGTGTTCGATGGGTTTCACTTCTGCGCCGCCCAAGACCAGTGCCAGTCCGAAACGACTACGGTCGCCAAGCGTGGTGTAGCCGAGCGCTTCGGCAAGATCGAGCACACGATCGATGCCCGTGAGATACAGCATCTTCACGGCCGGGATGTTGAGTGATCCCTGAAGCGCGGCACGCACCGTGACCGGGCCATGCTCCTTCAAATCGTAGTTGTGCGGGTTGTAGGTGCCGGTATCGGTGCGGAAACTCGTGTTCACGTCGTAGAGCACGGTGTTGGGTGTGTAGCCCTTCAGGAAGCCGGCGGTGTAGACGACCGGCTTGAACGACGAGCCCGGCTGCAGCGGACGCAAGGTCACGTTCACGGCGCCGTCGTGTTCCACGTTGAAGTAGTCACGCGAACCGACCATGGCCAAAACTTCGCCCGAGCGTGGGTCGAGGGAAACAAGCGCAGCGTTCGAGCCGCCGGATTTCTCGACCCCGGTGATGCCGTCTGTCACGGCCTCTTCAGCCAAGTGCTGCTTGTCGAGATCGAGCGAGGTGACGACCTTGAGTCCGCCCTTGGTCAGGAGCGTATCGCCGTACTTTTCGCTCAGGAGCTCCCGCACCCAAATGACGAAGTGTGGGGCGATGATGGCGTCGCGCCGCGGTTTGATGCGGGCCAGCACATCCGTGGCCTTGGCCGCCTCGGCCTGGTCCTGCGTGACGTACTTTTCATCAACCATTTTTTGGAGCACCACTTTGCGGCGGTTCTCCAGTTCGTCGGTGTGGTTACCGTAGGGCGAATAGCGGGTGGGCGACTGCGGGATGGCGGCGAGCATGGCCCCCTCGGCCAGGTCCAAATCGCGCACCGATTTGCCGAAGAACTGCTGGCTGGCCGCCTCGATGCCGTAGGTCACGCCGCCATAGGGAATCTCGTTGAAGTACAGTTCGAGAATCTGATCCTTCGAGAGCTTGCGCTCGATCTGCCAGGACAGCACGATTTCTTTGATCTTGCGGGTGATGCGCTTTTCGTTGGTGAGGATGGCGTTTTTGACGAGCTGCTGGGTGATGGTGGATCCGCCCTGGGCAAGCTTGCGCGTGAACACGTCGGTGAGGACCGCGCGAATCAGCGAAGTGATGCGGAGTCCGCCGTGTTCGTAGAACTTGCGGTCTTCGATGGCGATCGTGGCCTCGCGGACGTGCTTGGGGATGTCTGAGAGCGGTACCACGGTGCGCCGCTCCTCTGCCGACACCTCGTAGAGAATCGTTTGACCCGTGCGATCGTAGATTTTCGTGGATTGCACCTGGTGGCTTTCGAGGATCTTTGCCGGATCGCCCAGGGTTGCGGCGAGCCAGGCAACCAGGATGGCGCCGGACACGCCGGCGACGACCGTCACAAGGACACCGCCCAAAAGCAGGTTCGCGCCCCAGCTCGCCATGCGTCCTCGGTTCTTGCTGTTGCGCAGAAACATGCGCACCCGGACGATGAGCCGGGACGCGACGCCCCGCACCCGTGTCAGCGCTTTTCCGGCGATGCGGCCGGCCTTGGGTGCCAGAGTGTGCAGGTTTCGGGGGGTTTTGATGTAGGGAATCGGCATGTTCCTTAGGGAATACGGGGGAAAGAGGCTTGAATTATAGCAGGACGGCTGCTATAGTGCGCGCATCTTGCGCGGGTTCGGCCACGTAGCCAAGTGGGAAGGCGAGGGTCTGCAAAACCCTCATTCGCCGGTTCGATTCCGGCCGTGGCCTCCAAACAGGAAAAAAAGATGCGCCGTCCCCTGTGGGCGGCGCGTTCGCGTTTTGCGGCATATCAGCGCCCCGCACGCCTCTCGCAGACATCGACGATCACGTCCGTGAGGTTCGAGAGCGTCCCCTTGCCGAACGACATGTCGATGCCGCCGGGCGGTTCTGCACGCGGATCCACGAAGGCGATGATGCCGACGTCCCTGGTGCGCGCGTTGTCGCGCAGCAGCTTGATCACCGCCTCGGGACTCATGGCATCGATCAGGTCCATGATCACGACCGTGTTCAAGGATTCGTCGGCGATTTTTTGCGTGGCGCCGATCCCGCTGTCGAGCGCTTCTGTCTTGATGCCGCGCGCCTGCAGCAGATCGAGAACCTTGTTCCGCAGAAACGTCTCCGTCCCGATGATGAGCACCCGGGGGAAGATCAGCTTGGTCGACAGACGCTCCTTGCGCGTCCATGGACCATCCCGATCGGAGTCTTGTCCCATCCGTATCTTCTCCTGTGACCTCACCTTTGCCTCTTTCTGACCTTTTCGTCAAGCCGGAGCCGACGATCCACAGTAGAGACATGCAGAAGAACAATCTGATCGAGTCGCGCACCATGAACACCCGGGACGCCGTCCGTCTGATCGTCGACAAGGCGATCAACGTGACGACGCTCCGTCAGATGGCGATCTCGCCGGACGGCGAGAAGGTGTACGTGAAGTTCGGCCCGATCAACGCCGACCAGGTCGGCAACGAGCTCATCGAGCGGAAGGGCCAGCAGGGCTACCGCTACATCGGCTGGCTCGAGACCGACGGGCAGAAGCGCACCCAGACCTTCCAGGACAATGGCGACACGCGCCGTCTCCCGGCGGGCGCTCAGGCCGCGCGCGGCACCCAGACGCAGATCTGATCTCGGTTGCCGCCGCCAGGGGAAGCGGCGGGTCCTGCAACGTTGCTATGCAGGACAGGCCCGCACCGATCGTACGACAACGATCACCGCAGGCATCCCTACACGCTCGGGAGGTTCCCGCTCATCGGTTCGCCGATGCACGAGACACATCCCGAGCGCGCTTTTTTTATTAGTCCCGGACAGGTACGATGCCGGGCATATGGTCACGAAATCCACGGCGAAACAAGAAGAACTGTTGATCATCGACGGCAACGCGCTTCTCCACCGTGCCTGGCATGCGCTGCCGCCGTTGTCCACGAAAGATGGCACCATTGTGAATGCTGTCTACGGCTTTTTGTCGCTCCTGTTCAACGTCCTCAAAGTACGCACACCCACGGCGCTGGCCGTCACCTTCGACAAAGCCGGCAAAACCTTCCGCCACGAAGCGTACGAGGCGTACAAGGCGACGCGCGTGAAGCAGCCGGACGAGTTGTACGCGCAGATTCCGATTTTGAAGGACGTTCTCCAAACGCTCGGTCTCCCCGTCTATGAAGCATCCGGGTTCGAAGCCGACGATGTCATCGCCTCGATCGCCGAGCTTGCCGCCAAGCGCAAGAACACACGCGTCACGATTCTGACCGGCGACATGGACACGATGCAGCTCGTGACCGACCGCGTGCGCGTGCTCACACCAAAAAAAGGCATCAGCGACACCGTGGAATACGGCCCGGACGAGGTGCGCGCTCGCTACGACCTCGACCCGGACCAAATGGTCGACTACAAAGCGTTGCGTGGCGATCCGTCCGACAACATTCCCGGTGTCAAAGGCATCGGGGAGAAGACGGCGACGGAGCTCCTATCGGCACATGGCACGCTCGAAAAGTTGTTCGTCGCACTCAAGAAGAAACAGGTCGACGCCAAGCCGGGCGTCCTCGAAAAGCTCGCAGCTGGTGTCGAAGCAGCTGCGGAAAGTAAGAAGCTGGTGACCCTGGTGCGCGATCTCGACACAGGTTTTGCCTGGGAGGACGCCAAACTCAGACAGATGCCGCGCCAGAACGTCGTCGCGGCACTTGGCGCACTTGGCTTCCGAACGTTGATCGGGCGCATTCCCCCCCAGCTCGTTGATGGTCAATCAGAATCAGAAGTGGAGCAGATTGCAGCTCCGGATGCGCGTCGCGTTGTCGGAAAGAAAGGCCGAGTTACCCAGGGCGAACGGCGGATCGTAGAAACTGCTGCAGCCGCCAAAGACGCCGCACGCACGGTCGCTGCCATGAAAACACGCGCCATCTTCCCGGTGTTCGCCGCGGATGGGGCATTGGACGCGCTGGTCATCTCCGACGGAAAAGCGACAGTCGTCGTTTCTGGGCAGCACGCCGCGCCGCTGATTGAGGCGCTCCGCTCCGGCGAGAACTGGTTCGCCGAAGCCAAGCCATTTTTGCGTTATTTGTTGTCTGCGGGACATGCGCTCGTCCCCGTTTCCGCCGACGTCGGCATCATGTCGTACCTGCTGAACCCCGGTACGCGCAGCCACGGACTCGACGCCGAATGGTTGGAGCGCATGGGAAAGGAATTCTCGGCCGTGCCGACCGTTCAAGGCCGCCTGCTCGCACCAAACCTCGCCGAAATCGCTCCTACCGCCGCAGCACGCGCCGAGGCCGTGGCCGTGCTCGTACCGGCGCTCACCACCGACATCGCCGAACGTCACCAACAGGATTTGCTTGCACGCATCGAGTTGCCGCTTATCCCAATTTTGGCGGAGATGGAGCACGCCGGCATCACCCTCAACACGGCATACCTAAAAAAACTCTCGAGCGAGATGCACACAAAGATCGACGCGCTGACCGCAAAGATACATGAGATCGCGGGCGGCGAGTTCAACATCAACTCCCCTCTCCAGATCAAGGAAGTGTTGTTCGAAAAGCTGCGCATCCCGACCGACCGTATTAAGAAGACTGATTCTGGTGCCGGACTTTCCACCGCTGCTTCTGAACTCGAAAAATTGCGTGGGCTGCATCCGATCATTGATCTCATTTCTGATTATCGAGAGCTGGCCAAGCTCACGGGGACTTACGTCGACGCTCTGCCGTTGCTCGTGGCCAAGGACGGCCGGGTACATACCACTTTCAACCAAACCGTGGCCGCGACCGGTCGCCTGTCTTCTTCCGACCCCGGCCTCCAAAACATTCCGATGCGCGGCAGTTACGGCCCGCGTATTCGCGAAGCCTTTGTCGCCGCCCCGGGCACGCTGCTCCTTTCCGCAGACTACTCACAGATTGAACTGCGCATCGTGGCCTCGCTTGCCGGTGACAAGAGTTTTATCGCTGCCTTCAATGCCGGGGAGGATATTCACACGCGCACGGCCTGCGAAATCTGGGACGTGACACCGGACAAGGTCGACCGGGACATGCGCCGCAAGGCCAAGGCCATCAACTTCGGCATCATCTTCGGCATGGGTGCGCATGGTCTGTCCCAGTCCGGCGACATGACATTCGGCGAAGCCAAAACGGCGCTCGCCAAGTACTTTGAAATCCACACGGCGATCCGCGACTTCATGGATCTACAGAAGGCACTGGCCCGGAAGCAGGGCTACGTGGAAACGGTCTTCGGCCGCCGCCGGTATCTCCCGGAAATCACGAGCGGCATCCCGTTCGTGCGCGCCGGCGCCGAGCGCATGGCCATCAACCATCCGGTCCAGGGCGCCGAGGCCGATCTCATGAAGCTCGCCATGATCGCCGTCGAGAAGCGTTTGAAAAAAGAGAAACTCGTCGCGACCATGCTTTTGCAGGTGCATGATGAATTGGTTTTTGAAGTCAAAAAGAGCGACGCCAAGGAGCTGGGGTCGCTCGTTTCCGCGGAGATGGAAAAGGTCCATCGTTTCGCCGTCCCGATCGTCGTCAACGTAGAGGTCGGCGAGAACTGGGGCGAGATGCAGGAGCTCCCTTGACCAAAAGCCACCCGCGTGGTTGGGTGGCTTTGGAAGGAGGGTCGATGTGACTCACACGAAAGCCGTCTACTCTCCGGAGTGGAACGACGATCTTGAGACGTTTGCGACGTTTCTGAAATCGCCGGATCGGGCCGAACGGACGCGCGAGTTCTTCTCGTCATCCGCGGAACATCTTGGAATGCGACGCGTCCTCGAAGGAAAGCTCGGCGTCTGGCTCCAGTACTTTCGCAATTGCCGGGAACGCCAAGGCGGCGCCTTTCTCACGGATCCGCTCCAGCTCGACCGTTTCGTGATCGAGCTCACGGACGCCGCAGCGCGGATTCCCCCGCGCAGTTGGCCGCAGATCGAACGACTGCGCGACGAGGCATACGCGCTGGCCCGGGAAACGTTCCCGTTCCGACACAGCGTCTGGGTCGCGGCGGTTACTCCGCTGCCTCCTGCTCAGGCATAGGGCCTGAACTTTTTTTATTGAGGCGTTCCTCGATCAGCGCCAACCGCTTGGATTCCCAGTCGTTGATGTGAATAACAAAGCTGCTGCCGCGCCGGCGCTGTTCGGCGCGGGATACCGCGAGCGCGTCCTGGATCTCTCCGGATCGCGCCAGTTCGGTCATGCGATCGTGGGTCAGGTGCTCGTCGCCCAGGTCGATCTTCGGAATGTCGATGATGTAGGCGGCGTTCCCCTTTTTGGGATGTTCTGCAACGAGGAAGCTTCCCGCCTCGCTGTCGAAGACGAAGACGTGATACCCCTGGAATCCCCCGCTCTGTTTGCTGGTGAAGCCGAACAGCACGTCGGAACGGCTGATGAGTTCGCCGAGCCGGTCGGCATTGAGCGTCGGAGGCAGTTCCTGCGCCGATGCGCGCGGTGCGCCCTCGCCACGCTCGGTCTGCTCCGGCGGAAAAATTTCACCGTCTACTTCGATCCATTTGCCGAGGTCGATTTTCTCCAGGTTCGAGAGTGTTTCGAGCATTAGCGCTTCCGCGGTCAGACCGGGAATGTCCTTCAGTGCCTTGCCGCCGCCGGTCAGGTTTCCCTCCGGGGAAAGCGTGAACGTGTCGTTGGCGAACTTCTCGCCTTTCCGGTAGTTCACGACGATGAAAACTTGCTTCACTTGGGCACGCGGCGGAATGACGAGTACGGAATCCACCCCGGGCCATTCGCCCGGAAACCGCGTTCCCTGCGGAATCAGCGAAAACTTTCCACGGAGCACTTTATCGAAAAGTTCCTGAAGTGCCTGTTTGTCCTTCTGTTCTGTGACCTGACCCTTTGCTTTGTCTGCATCTTCCTTCGCGGCACGGGCGCGTTCCATGAGGTCGCCGATCTCGGACATAGCGGAGAAGTGAAGTGAATGACAGAACGGTAACACGCTCCTCGACCGTGCGGAAGAAACAGGAACACCGCCGTTGTGGCGGTGTTCCGGTCGTGCAAAACCTGGGATGCCCCTCCTCTGCCCAAACCCATCATCTCTCTCATCTGACGGGCTTAGGCAGAGTGCGAACCCCCATGGCCCGGTGGGTCCGCAGCTGCGCGTTCGGGGGCCGTTAAACAAGCCTCCAGCAACCGAACGCCGGACCCTAGCATTCGAGGATGGAGTTGTCAAGGGCTCCCGTACAAGAAAGTTAAAACGCCCATTCCTGGGCGTTTTAACTGTTTAGTGCAGGTGAACAATTGTTATTTTGTGATTGGAGTCTGTTTACTTTCGAGCGCACGCCACAGCATTTCGTACATTGCCCGCATGGTCTGCGCGATGTCCGCGCTTTCGATCAGCACCGAAATTTGTTTGCCACGCAGGCTCGTCAGCGCCACTTTGTTGCCATAGACCAGGACGTCGCCGTGGAATTCCGGAGTATCTACGGGCAGTTGCAAGACCGGATTTAATGCATGAATCGAGACCACTGGCCGTATTGTCTGGACAATGGTCCGGGCGAAAGTTTTTCGTTTGCCGAGCTCGTTTTTTACCGGCTGAAGTTCCTCCAACGAGTACATCGAGTAGATGTCGTCACCGTTATACATCTCGTCGAGCGCTTTCACACCGCTTGCGAGCAGATCGTCCTGAATGGCTTTGAGTGCTTCCTTCCCTTCAAACATCTTTACGATCGGTTTTTCTCCGCGTTGGACGAGCTTCAGATCCGCCACCGCGTCATCGATTTCAGCGGCCAACGCCTGCATGGAGCGGGCGCGTTCCTGGGCCACGGCGCGCAGTCGTTCCGGCGATTCGGATTGGTACAGCTGCTTTTTGCCGCGCTGCATGGTGCTCATGAGTCCGCTGCGCATGAGTTCCTCAATTGCGGCATAGGCTGTGACGCGGGAAATGCGCGCCTTCCGAGCCAGGTCCTGCACGGAGGAGGGCCCGGTTTCGATCGACGTGAGATAGGTTTTTGCCTCGCTGTCTGTGAAGCCGAGGGCGCGCAGGTGTTTGGTCCACTGAGGATTCATACCAAGAGGGTGATGTGTACACACGCATCATACACTTTTCTTGCGGCAGCGGGAATGTGGTAGATTCCTGTCATGCCCCATCTGACCTGGACGGACGAATCACGCCTCTCCGCTGGCATGACACTACGCGAAGACGGCGACATGCGTTTGCGAGCCGACGACGGTGTGCAGGACGATGTGCTACGCAAGCGTTGTGCGTTTTTGGAGACGCAATTTTCAAACGCCACGATCGCTGCTCCCCTGCCCGTCCATGGCGCTGCCGTCGCAACCGTGACCGGCAACGAACCGTTTCACGAAAAACATGCGCTTTTTTCGCAAACTGATGCTTTGGTGACGGTTGTTCCAGGCATTGCACTCACGGTCACGGCTGCAGACTGCCTTCCCGTGTACTTCTTCGATCCGGTGCGCGGCACGATCGGCCTCGCACATGCCGGCTGGCGCGGTCTCGTAGCGCCGCCCCACGGCGTTCTTGCGGCGACCGTTGAAGCGCTTGTTGTGCTCGGTTCCAAGCCGATGGATATTCGTGTCGAGGTCGGTCCGTCCATCGGCCCCTGCCACTACGTGGTTGACGCTGCCCGCCGCAAACTGTTTGCCGCGCGTTTCGGGAATGACGTGGTTTGCCGCGAGGCGCTTGACCTACGTCGTGCCGCGGTTCGTGCGCTTGTCGATCTCGGACTCGACGCGAAACAGATCAGCGCCGAGCCGCCCTGCACCGTTTGCCAATCTGATCGCTTCTTTTCCCACCGTGTCGACGGGCGTGAACCGCCTGGGGTCGGCATGGCCTGGATTGTGCTGCACAGGCCGGGGTAGGATGGGCGCCTATGATCATTCTGGTGTCCGGTGAAGACGGCTACCGCGTTGCGCAGAAGCGCGATGAATTGGTGGCGGCGTTCCGCGCCAAGTTTGATCCGTCCGGCATGAACATCGATGTGAAGGACGGCAGCGCGCTTTCCGCGGAAGAGATGTCCTCCGCCGTGCGCACCCAGCCGTTCCTCTCCACCCGGCGCATGGTCGTCGTCAAAGGCCTTTTCTCTCGCAAAGGCGTGAAAGCCATGGAGCCATACGCTGCTGCGCTCGCCGCACATGATGCCGAGAGAATCATCGTGCTCTTGTCGGATGTGGTTTCGGAAGAGGCTCTCGCCAAGCATCCGCTCAAGAAAGCGTTTCAGAAAGCACTGCCAAAAAGTTCCATCGTCGAGTACGCTTATCCCCCGCTCACACCGGCCCCGTTGCGTGCCTGGATCGCCGAGGAAGCGGCGCGCGCGGGACGACAGATCATGAACGACGCGGCAGATCTCCTGGCCGTGTCTGTGGGGTCGGACCTGTGGCGCATGTCTGGTGAAGTTGCCAAGCTCGTTGCCTGGCGCACAGACGGTCCGATCACACGAGAGGACGTGGAACAGCTTGTGGAGCGGCACCTGGAAGAGAACGCGTTTGCATTTACCGATGCTGTGGGTGCGGGCGACATGCGGACCGGCGCGGCACTGCTGGAGCGTGAACTTCAGGCCGGCAGCGACGCTTTTGCGCTGCTCGCCATGCTTATCCGACAGGCGCGGCTGCTTGCCGCGGCCCGCTCGCTCATCGACGCTGACAGCGGTGGGCCGGAGGCACTTGCCGCCTCGTTCGGCGTTCATCCGTTCGTTGCGAAAAAAACGTTTGCTCAGGTGCGCGCGTTACCAGCGGCGCGTATCCGCCGATTTCATGACGCGATATATGAAGCGGATGCCGGCATCAAGCGCGGCCGTTTCGCTCCAGAAGACGCCTTGCGGCAGATCCTCGCCAAAAGCACCTGAAACTAAAACACCCCCGTTCAGCGGGGGTGTTTTAGTTATTTCGCTTTGTTCGCGGCGTTGATTCGTTTGGCGAGGCGGCTCTTGAGTCGACCGGCGGTATTCTTCTTGATGATACCGTGTGCGACGGCCTTATCAATGGCTTTAATCGCAACGCGTCCCTGCTTTGCGGCCTCATCGACCTTCTTGGCGTCGAGCGCTTTGCGCGCCTGTTTCAGTATTTTCGCGATCCCCGCTTTCTCCGTGACATTGCGGGCGTGTTGTTTGACGCCTTTGCGCTGTGCTTTCGCAGCGGCATGCGTAGTTGGCATGAATGATGAAAGTTACTTGAGTAGTTTGATCTGATCAATGCGGTTCGACAGACGTCCGTATTCGTTGGATGCGTTGTCCATGGCGTTCTTTGCGTTCGTGAGATGTCGTGCAACGAGTCCGAGTGATTCACTGAACTTCGTCGTATCTTGCTGAATACCGCGCAACAGCTCCCAGATGCGTTTTGATTCCTCGGCAAACTG
>JBBUJK010000034.1:15788-17037 GCA_038054875.1 Patescibacteria group bacterium | reverse complement strand
GAAGAAGAATATTTCACGAAGTTCGCGTGCGAGCATATCGATCATCATCTGTATGCGCACGAACAGTTTCGGAAAACCCTGAAAGACTTCAGGGTCCGTTACGCGGACGATTCTGAAGATCGCTGCCGTCTCGCGGAAGCGATCGCTTCGTTTTGCGTCTCATGGCTGTTGACGCACATCCTGTCGGTGGACAAGGGGTACACGACATGCTTCCACAAAAACGGAAAGTACTAGACGCGCCTCGCCACTGTGCGCCTGCACGGTGTGATATACTAAAGCTCGAACTCATGCTGTGAAACTGTTTGGACTGAAACAAGACACCGAACGCGCGGCAAACATAAGGAGGCTTTTTTTGTTCTTTTTTTGGGGATCGTTCGTCCCCATTGTGGCGATATCGGGAATCGTCTATTTTTCCGGCCGGACTATTCTTCAAAAACAGGCCATTGAATCTCTATCAGTCTTGAACAGAGCCAAGTCCGAGCACATCGATCTCTTCATAGAAAAGTTGAAAAACCGCACGCAGGATTGGTCATCGGACGAAAAGATCAGACAAGACGCTGAACGCATAAGTAAGGGCGAGCCGCTTTCAAGCGATTTGTCTTTGTATCTTCGCGACAAGAAATTGCCGATTGATCCGACGGTTGCTCTGGCGGATGTTCTTGACGTCAGGGGGATTGTCGTTGCCTCAAGCGATCCGTCGCGTTTGGGCAAAGACGAAAGCAAAGAGCGTACCTCTTTTCCCAAAGCCAGCCGTGCATCGTTTGGAGAAGTCATTTTTACTCCGGAACTCGTTGTTGAAGAAGACGAGCTCGCCGGCGTGCCGATGCTTCATTTCGCCGCCCCTCTGGTTTCAGCCGAGACCGGTACAACCGTGGGTGTTTTGCTCGTGCATATTAAAAATGATGAATTGAACGAAGTTATCGCCGTCAAGGAGGGGAAAACGCTGGAAACATACCTCGTCAATCGCGAGAAGTTGATGCTTACTTCCTCGCGGTTTATTCCCGATGCGGTGCTCGCACAAAACGTGGATACGCCGCCGGTCCGCGCTTGTCTGGATCGCGGCAAGGAGTATCAGGGTGCGCATCTGAATTATCGCGGTCAATCGGTCATGGGCGTTTCCACATGTCTCCCCGAGGGCTTAGGCGTGATCATTACGGAGATAGACGCGTCCGAAGCGTTTTCCAGCGCCAATATTTTCCGAAATGTCGCGGCCTTGGCCGTGGCGATCATGTTGGCCTTGGCGCTCATC
>JBBUJK010000034.1:0-15778 GCA_038054875.1 Patescibacteria group bacterium | reverse complement strand
CAACAACAACAACAACAACAACAACAACAACAACAACAACAACAACAACAACAATAATAATAATAATAATAATAATAATAATAGGTGTTGCGTTTTCCCTCTTTTTCTCAAAATCAATAGAGCAGTTTGTCTGGCGCGTCAAAACAGAACCGGTCTTAAATTTGGTGCAAGGACAGGCCAAGCGGCATGTTGAAGAGGAAAAATATTTTACTGATTGGCAGGGCGAGGAATCGCAACGGAGATTGAAAGATTTTGTTTCCGAACTAAAAATCTCTCTTCCTCCGGTGGCAGCGGTGAAAATTTATAATAAAGAAGCCATACTTATTTGGTCTGATTTGGCATTTTTTAAGGAAACAATAGGAAAAAAGCATGAGGAGGACGATGTGCGGGAGACGCTGGAAAAGGGACAATTAATTAAATCGGCAGAAGGAGAAGTTCAAAAGCAAATGGGCATCCTTAATCCTTTAGAAATTTATACACCGATTTCTTTAGGAGACGGCACCAGTGCTGCAGGCGTAGTGGAGGTCTATTTTGACACTTCTGATCTTCATGCCTTTATTCGGCAGATGCAGATTTTTATCTGGAGTTTGATTGGAATGTCGCTTGGCACCATATATCTCCTTTTGCATTTTGCTTTTAAAAAACAACAGGGGATTCTTGAAACAACAGTGACAGAGCGCACAAAAGACCTCGGAGCGGCACTTGCGGAATCCAGGAAGCTCATCGGCGTGATTAAAAAAAACGAGATCATCCTCAATGAGATGGGCAGGATGGCAAAAGTGGGTGGCTGGGGAATTGATGTGGAAACGAATGAACTGGTGTGGACGGAAGAGGTGTACCGCATCCACGAAGTGGATAGGACCCATACACCCACGGTGGACAAAGCTATTGCGTTTTATGCTCCCGTCTCCAGACCTATTATTGAACGAGCGCTGCAACGCGCCATGGCATACGGAGAGCCTTTCGAAGTGGAACTGGAATTCATCACCGCAAAAGGCAATCACCGCTGGGTGCATTCGATCGGGAATGCGACGCAGGAGCACGGCAAAACCAAAACGGTCTCCGGAACGTTTCACGACATCACCGAAAGCAAAAAGGCCAACGAACGCATCAAGGAACTTAATGACCTGCGCACCAAGTTCATCAGCATCGTTTCGCACCAGCTGCGCACGCCGCTGAGTGTCATTCGATGGAACCTAGAGGAGCTGATGTCGCTGCAGCTTGGGACGCTCGCCGTGGCGCAGAAGGAATTTTTGCGGATCACGTACGACGCGAACCTGGAAGTCATCAACCGCGTTCACGACCTGCTCACAGCCATGGACATCGAAGAAGGGCGAATCACGCTGGCGCGCGAGGAAACGTCGCTGGAATCGCTCTGGCATTCAGTCATGGCCGACTGGAAACGCGCCTGCGACGTCAAGGAGCTCACCTGCACGTATCAGTCGACGGAAACGCCGCTCCCCGGCATGTCGGTTGACGCCGATAAGATCCGGCTGGTATTTACAAAACTCATGGAGAACGCGGTGAGCTACACGCCGAATAAGGGGAAGGTGAAGGCACAGATGACGCAGATCAACGGACGAATCCGTTTCGAGATTACCGATACCGGCGTCGGCATCCCCGAGGTTGAACAGAAAAGAATCTTTACGCGTTTTTATCGCGCGAGTAACGCGTCCACCATGAAACCCGACGCGTCCGGTCTCGGGCTGTCGATCGCAAAGTTCTTCATTGAACAGCACGACGGAAAAATCGGTTTCACGTCAGTCGAGGGGAAGGGGAGCACCTTCTGGTTCGAGTTGCCGCTGGCCTGATCAGCCATCGACGAGATGACGAATGTAGTTCAATATACGGGTATGTACCGACGCAACACGGCTGCCGTTGTCCTGGGTTTTTTGGCTGTGTTTGCCGTTTCCGTTCCGGCGCACGCCAAGTATCTCCCGTTACCGCCGGCCAAAGTGTTCGATGGCGCCACAACGAGTACTGCCAAACGCACCATCACCACGTTCGGTCGGTTTGATGTCGGCGGCGCGAACGTCGCGCTGGGGGAACTGACCGGCGACGTCGGTCAGGAAATCGTCCTGGGAGAGGGACTGGGCAAGGAACCGCGGGTGCACGTATTCCGCGGAGACGGCGCCTTGGTATCAAGCTTCCTGGCCTACACTAAGGCATTCAACCGCGGGGTGAACGTGGCAGTCGGTGATTTCAACAACGACAACTCCCGCGAGATCGTCACCGGTCCCGGTTTTGGCGGCGGACCGCATATTCGCGTCTGGAATCGCGATGGCAAGGAACTTTTTCTGGAGAACGGTTTTAAAGCATATGATGCTGCCTTTCGTGGTGGTGTCAGCGTGGCGGCGGCCGACGTGGACGGCGACGGCAGCGACGAAATTATCACCGGTCCTGGCCCTAGCGGCGGGCCGCACATAAAGGCATTTCGACCGGACGGCACCTTGGTTCTCGAGTTTTTCGCCTTCGACCCAGGTATGTCACAAGGCATTTCCGTGGTCGGCGGCGACTTCAACGGCGATGGGCAGGACGAGATTGCGGTGGCCCGCCAGGGAGCGGGGCAGAGCGAAGTACGCGTCTACCGTTTTGTTTCCGGTGTACCGGAACTTGCCATTACTTTTAGCGGCTCAGTGCCGGAGTATGCTTCGGGTGTCGAGCTCAGCGCGGGCGACGCCAACGGCGATGGCCGAACAGACATCATTGTTTCCCAACAGGCAGGAACGGACGTGCGCGCCTATACCATGGGCGGCATCCTGCTGCGCAGCTGGAAGCCCTATGCCGCAAACCAGGCGGACGCGGTCCGCGCCGCCGTAGGCGACATCGATGGCGACGGTGTGTCGGAATTGGTCGCCGCGCCCGCACCCCGCACCGTGGCACCGTCGGGCGTCGTTACTGCCGCAGCCGACGGAACACCTGCTTCCGGCAAACACATTGAAGTGAACCTGGCGCGCCAGCAGCTGTGGGCCTGGGAAAACGGCAAACTCGCGTATACCTTCCTCATCAGCTCAGGCGTGGCGCGTTTCCCATCGCCGACCGGCGACTTCGCCGTGTTCCGCAAAGTGCCGCTCATGGACTATCGCTGGAACTACGGGCCGGGCAACCCCAACAACTACAACCTCAAGAACGTGCCGTGGAACCTCAATTTTAAGCCGCGTTACTACATTCACAACGCGTATTGGCATAATAACTTCGGCATCCCCATGAGCCACGGCTGCATCAATGTCAACCTTGCTGATTCCAAGTGGATCTACGACTGGGCCGAGATGGGTACGTCCGTCCACATCCAGTAGTCTCACGTGTTGTTTGCTGAAAATCGTACAAAATGGTAGCTTTTTACCGCTATGCCCAATGAATTGCAGTCGTTTGTTCACGATGCGCTGGTGAAAGGCGCAACCCGGGAGCAGATTCGGGAGACGCTTGGAAAGGCCGGTTGGAACACCGACGAGGTCAAGAACGCCCTCAACGCCTATGCCGACGTCGCTTTCCCCGTGCCGGTGCCGCGCCGCAAGCCATATCTCTCGGCCCGTGAGGCGTTCCTGTATCTGGTGCTTTTCCTGACGCTGTACATCAGCTCCTTCAGCTTCGGGACGCTGCTGTTCCAGTTCATCAACCGTTGGATGCCGGATCCGCTGCTTGGCAGCTATGTGTACGACAGCTCGCTGAGCGCCATCCGCTGGTCCACTGCCTCCTTGATCATCGCTTTCCCGGTGTTTCTGTGGCTGTCGGCATTCCTCAACAAGGCAATTGTGAAGGATCCGGAAAAGCGCGGCTCCAAGGTGCGCAAGTGGCTGACCTACCTGACGCTCTTCGTGGCCGCCGGCATCATCATCGGCGATTTGATTACCCTCGTCTTCAACGTCTTGGGCGGCGAACTGACTCTGCGCTTCGTCCTGAAGGTGCTTGTCGTTGGTGGTATCGCCGGCACCATCTTTGGCTTCTACCTGTGGGACCTGCGTAAGGATGAAAAAGAAGCGTAATATGCAGAAAGACTTGGGACCAAAGATCTTCGTGGGAGTGGTCGTGGCCGTGGTGGCAGCGGCCGCCATTGGCGGGCTCATCGTGGCCGGCGCACCCAGCCAGGAACGCGCCCGGCAGTTCGACAATCGTCGGATCAGTGATTTGCAGCAATTTTCCCAGGCAATTGATCAGTACTGGACGCGCAACGCCCGGCTGCCAGAAGCGCTCACGGACATGCAGAACCGGCGGGAATACTATATTCCGTCCCTCCTCGACCCGCGCACTCAGGAAGCCTACGAATATCGCATCACCGCAGGAAAAAACTACGAATTGTGCGCGACGTTCGAAACGGATGCGAGCATCGAGTCGTCGAAGGACAAATATTCCCAACCGTACCCCGCGTACCCCGTCCCAGGCGGCGTGGATTTCTGGACACACGGCCTGGGCCGCGTCTGCTTCACCATCGAAGCCCAGAACGTGCCGGGGCTCGTTTCGACAACCACTGATGTCGGAGCCACCGCCCGCTTGTAGAAAAATAAGGGGTTTTCTGTAATACTAATCCTTGTTGATAACTAAGCTCCGCATCATATGGCGAAAATGACGAAGACGCAGCTTTACGGAACGTTGGCCGAAAAGACCGGAACGACCAAGAAGCAGGTCGGCGAAATCATGGACCAGCTCGCCGCCTTGGCCTATGAGGAGGTCAAGAAGAGCGGGGAATTCCCCCTCCCGGGCTTTGGGAAGCTGGTGAAGAAGCGCCGTGAAGCGCGCACCGGCCGCAACCCGATGACCGGCGCCTCGATCCAGATCCCGGCCAAGACGGTGGTCAAATTCCGCCTTGCCAAGGCCGTGAAGGACGCGGTGCTCTAAGTCAGTGTTCGTTTTCTCACGCACATGATGGGACATCCCAAGATGTGCGCCGGCCACATGGCCGCGTACTGGCTCATGTGGGTCGGCGCGGTGAACTGGGGTTTGATCGGCGCATTCAACTTCAACCTGGTGAATACCATCCTCGGCAGCGTGCCGACGGTGGAGCGCATCGTCTACGTCGTGGTCGGCCTTTCAGCGCTGTTCATGCTTGCAAAGAGCATGTGCAAGGGCTGCAAAACCTGCTGCGGCGGAGCGGATAAGGGCGGTTGCAAAGGCGGCTCCTGCAGCAGCCACGGCGCGGGTCCGGCCACAGGAAACACATAGATTGATGTGTACGAAAAGCGCTCCCGAAAGGAGCGCTTTTCTGATACGCTGTGCGGGATGATGACTGAGCAATTACCCGAATGGCGCGTCACTGATTTTCCGACCGGAGCGGACGACAAACGGTACACGATGCTTCGGGAGACGATTGAACGGGAAACTGCGGCCGTCATCGCGCAGAAAGAATTGTTTCGTGCCGGATCACTCTCGACCGCCGAGATGTTCACGTTGTTCAACCGCTGGAATGCCGTTGTGGAAGCGATCGAATCGCTCCATGCCTGGGCAACCTTTCGCTACCACCGCGACACCGACGATGCGGCCGCCAAATCGTACTCCGAGCGCATCGACCGCGAAGTGGCCGGTTGGCATGCAGCGTTCGTGTTTCTGACGTCCGGCATCCAGGCCTGGAGCGTCGCCTACGCCGACGCTGCGCTGAAAGCGCCAGAACTCGCTCCGTACCGCTGGATGATCCTGAGTTGTACACACAGGCGCTCGCGTCCGTGGAACGGCTGATCGCTGAACTCGAATCGCTGTCGTGAATATGACGCAGGCCGAGTTTGACCGGCTCGTGGAAGAAGCCATCACCGTCCTGCCACCGCCGGTGCGCGATCGGCTGGAAGAACTCGTCGTTGAGGTGCGCCCCTTCGCCACGGACGCGCAGATCCGGGAGCAGGGGATGGACCCGGCAACGGACGATCTGCTCGGTCTGTTTGAGGGTGTGGCCGATGTGGACTGCGGACCGGATTTCTCAGGTCTCCTGCCATCGCGTATTTTCTTGTTCCAAGAAGCAATTGAAGACGAAGCCGCGGACCTCCATGCAGAACAGGGCGGTGCACTGGAAGATCATGTCCGCGAGGAAATCCGCCGGACGCTGTGGCACGAAGTCGCGCATCAATATGGGCTGGATGACGAGGAGCTGCATCAGCTCGAGGAGAAGCGCGGGTGGCGGTGACCGTGGCTTTTGTCATCCTGAACGGAGTGAAGGATCATGCCAGCCCTTGTAGGAGCTCCGACAAGGACTCGTAGGATTCTTCGCTCCGCTCAGAATGACATCTTGGGATGGACAATCGCGCCGCGACGTGTTAGAACCAATCGTCTCTATGGACCGCACACGCATTGCAGCCATCCTGGAAGAGCGGAAAGAACCCGCCTTTCGCATGCGGCAGATCGACGACGCCATCTACATCCAGAAGGTGGCGCGTTTTTCCGATATCACGACGCTGAGCAAACCGCTGCGTGATGCACTGACGAATGAACCGACGCTGACGCTTGAACCGTCGCACACCGCAGAGTCCAAGGATGGGACGATTAAAGTCCTTTTCAAACTTCTAGACGGCAAGGAAATCGAAGCCGTGATGATCCCGAACAAGGAGTTCCGGACTATCTGCGTGTCGTCTCAGGTTGGCTGCGCCATGAAGTGCGGTTTCTGCGCCACCGGCACCATGGGGTTCACACGCAACCTGACGACCGATGAAATCGTCGACCAGGTGCTGTATTTTGAGCGACTGCTTTTGTCGCGTGGTTTGGGTGAGAAAGTCACGAACGTCGTTTTCATGGGCATGGGCGAGCCGCTCCAGAATCTTGAGGCGGTTCTTCCCGCTGTGGAGCGCATGAACGATGAGCACGGTTTGGGACTGGGTGCCCGCCGCATTTCCATTTCCACCTGCGGCATCGTGCCCGGCATCCTGAAGCTTGCTGATTACCCCATGCAGGTCAACCTGGCGGTGTCGCTGCATGCGCCGAACGATGAAGTACGCAACAAAATCATGCCGGTCAACAAGGCGTACTCCATCGACAAACTGATGTCCGCCTGCAAGGTGTATCTCGAAAAAACGAACCGCAAGTTGTTCGTTGAATACGTCATGCTGCGCGGCATCAACGACACGCCGGAGCTGGCGCGTGAACTCGCAGAACTGCTGCGGCCGTTCGTGCCGCTTGTGCAGGTCAACCTGATTCCGTTCCACCAGACCTTTTTTACGTGGAAGCCAACGCCCCGTTCGGAAATTGAGCGCTTTCAGGAGATGGTTCTTGCCGAAGGCGTTCCTTGCACCATCCGTCACTCCGCTGGTTTGGACATCGCCGCGGCTTGTGGTCAACTGGCCAACCAGCGCATCGATTGAACACTCCCTCCATCTCCCTCTTCGCAAGAGGGAGTGCATGCCCGAGTATCCCGCCCACACCTGGGCGGGATTTGCTATACTGATTCCATGCATTCACACGCCGTGCCAAAAAAAGAGCGCGCCTGGATCGTTGCCGTGGACATGGGCTACGGTCATGAGCGCGCCGCCTATGCGCTGCGCGACCTGGCCGGGCCGCAGGGCTACATCATTGCCAACAATTACCCGGGCATTCCGCGCGAGGACAAGCGCATGTGGCATGAGGGCAAGTCCGTGTACGAGTCGATTTCCCGGCTCAAGCCGCTGCCGGTCATCGGTCCGTACATCTTTGAGGTGCTCGATTCCCTGCAGCGCATTCCGCAGTTCTATCCGCGGCGCGATTTGTCGAAGCCGAGTTTGCAAGTCAGCCAGACGTACTCGCTGATTGAGAAGCGGGGACTCGGACGCGACTTGGTGGAGCGGCTGCGCGAACATCCGGACCGGCCGCTCGTTTCGACGTTTTTCATCCCCGCCTTTGCCGCGGAAATCTACGACTACCCGAACGACATCTACATGGTGGTCTGCGACGCGGACATGAGTCGCGCTTGGGTCGCCAAAGATCCCAAGAAGAGCCGCATCAAATACTTCGCCTCCAACGGTCGCGTCGTGGAACGGCTCAAGCTCTACGGCGTCCCGGAAAAGAACATTTTCCTGACCGGCTTCCCGATGCCCAAGGAGCTGATCGGCGGTCCGGGTTCGGCGATCATCAAGCGCGACATGAGCAACCGCCTGTGCAACCTCGATCCGTCGGGCGCGTTCCGCACACGGTACGCCGAAACACTCGATCTTTTTTTGGGGAACAAGTATTGCCCGGCCAAAGCGGACCATCCGCTCACGATCACGTTCTGCGTGGGCGGCGCCGGCGCGCAGAAGCAGCTGGGCATCAACATCTGCCGGTCGTTGCGTCGACGGCTGAAGCATCACGACGTGCAGATCAACCTGGTGGCCGGCGTGCGTAAGGAGATCGCGCAGTTTTTTCGTGATGAAGTGAAAGCACTCGGGCTCGGTAAGGAAATCGGTAAGAGCGTCAACATCATGCTTGCCGCGGACCGGCCCGCGTATTTCCGCGAGTTCAGCCAGCTTTTGCGCACCACGGACATTCTCTGGACCAAGCCCTCCGAGCTTTCCTTCTACACCGGACTCGGCATTCCGCTCATTCTGGCGCCGTCCGTGGGCTCACAGGAGGACTTCAATCGGTTGTGGCTCCAGCAGGTCGGCGGCGGCGTGGCGCAGAACGACGAGCAATACACGGACGAATGGCTGTTTGACTGGCTGCAGTCCGGCGGCCTCGCCCGCATGGCCTGGAACGGCTTTATTGAGGCGCCAACGCACGGCACCTACCGCATCGAAGACGTCATTTTCAAACGACCGTCTGAATTGGAATTGCCATCCATGATCGTGTAACGTCAAGAACATATGGCATTTGACGTGGCTTCGCCGCATCCGCACCACAAGGCACATCTGGTTGTCGTGACCGTTCTCACGGCGTTTGCGGTCACATTGGCTTTCCACTTTTTGCTGATGGAGGCTGGGCATGGATTCGGTTTCGTGCTGTTTGCTGTGGTGCTCATTGCTGGGATGCTGGTCTTGGCCGTGATGACCGCGAAACCGCTGAACACCTGGGCGTTCTTGTTCCTTCTGCCGGTCGCTTTCTCGCTGGCGGCAGAAATGTTGTATGCCAGCAACGTGGTGGCCGCGCTCGGCTTTCTGATCACGTTCGTGTCACTGGCCTTCTTCTCCTACTGGCTGACCGTGCCGCGCCTGCGTTTCGATGAAGTGCAGTCGCTCTGGCCCCGCCGCATCGTGCCAGAGGTGCTGTTTCCAATCCGAGGGACGGCGGAGCTCCTCACGACGCGCAAGGGCAAACGCGACTGGACGCCGATCCTTGGTGGTGTCGTGCTGGCGATTCCGTTCCTGATTGTCATCGGGGCGTTGTTCGCCGGCGCCGACCCGTTTTTCCGGAAGACTATCGAGGGGCTGTTCGACGACGTCAACCTGGCGCAGACACTATTCAAACTGTGCCGGGACGGGGTTGCCCTCCTGTTCTTCCTGGGCGGCGGCTGGCTGATGCTGACCCGCGCCATTGAAGGCCGCAAACCTTCGACCACCGCGCACGACGCCTCGCTCGATCGCACCGTGGTCATGACCTTCCTTGGACTTCTGAACGCGCTGTTCGTCATCTTCCTGGCCTTTCAGGCGGTGGCGTTCTTTGGTGGAAGCGGATACGTCGAGAACCTAGGGCTGACCTACGCCGAATATGCGCGGCAAGGATTCTTCCAGCTTCTGGCCGTGGCCGGCATCGTCTTCGGCGTCATGTGGGCGATCTACCGGCAAACGGAGATGAAGCAATGGGGGACGCGCGGACTCTCGCTGCTCCTCATCGTGCAGACCGGCGTGGTCATCGTCTCGGCCATCAACCGGCTGCTGCTCTACATCGACGCCTACGGACTTTCGGTGTCGCGCTACTGGGCGCTGGTATCGATCGGCATCATCGCTGCCGTGCTCTTGGCGTGCTTTATTGGTGCGCTCGCCAAGGTGCGCTATCACGACCTGGCGAAGTACGCCTTTCCGGGCGTGCTGATCGTCGCAGCCGCGCTCTTGCTGTTCAATGTCGAAGGATTCGTGGCGCGGACGAACGTCGACCGCTATCTCTCCGGACGAACAGAGAAGATCGATTCGTATTATCTGGAGCGGTTGTCGTTTGATGCTACGCCCGTGCTGGTGCGGTATTTGCAGGGCCAAACCAACAAGCCGCCTGCGGGCAATGACGGTCTGTGGTGTCACGTTAAGTATCTCGGGGAGTATGACGTCCCTCTGGATACCTTACTGACGAATATCGCACAGAACAAAGAGAGTGACAGCGCCTATTGGATTTGCACGGGAAACTCGAGTCTACAGCGTACAATGACGAAAAGATTGGAGAAGACCGACGATTGGCGCCAGATGACCGTCTCTGCCTACCGCGCCCGGGCAGCCATCGCAGAACTGAAATAAGCACGGAGCGCCGCCTCGACAATGGCGGCGTTTTCGCGTATCTTCGGCCGGTATGGCGTTCTCCTGGAAGGACCAGCCGCGGCCCATCGTGGCGCTCTCGCCGATGGCCGACATGACCGATTCGCCGTTCTGCCGCGTTGCCAAGCGCTTCGGGGCGAAGATTGTGTTTCGCGAGATGGTCTCGGCGGAAGCGATCGTCCGCGGCAGCGCCAAGACGTTGCAGATGGCGGCCTTCCATCCGGAAGAGCGGCCCATCGTCCAGCAGATCTTCGGCAAGGATCCGTCGGTCATGGCCGAGGCGACGCGCATCGTCTACGAAACGCATCAACCCGACGCCATCGACGTGAATATGGGCTGTCCCGTCTATAAGATCACCTCGGATTTCAACGGCGCGGCGCTCATGAAAGAACCGGAACGTGCTGAGGAAATCATTCGGCAGATGGTCGCCTCCGTGCCGGTGCCGGTGTCCGTCAAAATCCGGCTAGGTTGGAGCAATCCGGACGAAGCGAAAGATTTTGCGCCGCAGCTGGAGCAGGCCGGCGCCGCGCTTTTGACCGTCCACGGCCGCACCCGGGCGCAGGGCTATTCCGGCGTCTCGGATTGGGCGCGCATCGGCGAGGTCAAACAGCGTGTCTCGATTCCGCTGCTCGCGAACGGCGACATCCATCAGCCGGAAGCGGCCGTGGAAGCGTTGCGCGTCTCTGGCGCTGACGGCGTGCTCGTGGCCCGCGGTGCGCTGGGTAATCCCTGGCGCATGGCGCAGATGGAGGAAATGCTGCGCTTCGGCGAGGTCCGCACCGTGATCGACGAGGCCACGCGCCGCCGCACGATTCTCGAACACTTCGACCTGATGGCCGAGGAGAACGCCCTTCGACTCGGCTCAGGGCAGGGCGAAGCGCAGGCCGCAATTCTCATGCGCAAGCACTTGTCCTGGTACTACAAAGGCGCGCACGGCGCCAAGGAGCTGCGCAGCCGATTGGTGCGCATTACCTCGCGCGCCGACCTGCTCGCGGCTCTGAACGGAATGGTTATTGCCGTGTAGGGGTTGATAATTATCAACCCCTACGAGACGATATGCGGCGTAACCGACATATTATGCGTTTGTTCGCAGCGATTTGCATCGTCGCCCTGCTCGGCGCGGGTTGTTCGACGAATCCGGACACCGCACACATGACGCCTGACCAGCTGGAGCGCGCCATGGATCTGGAGATGCGCACCAATCCGCCCGTCTACCTGCCGGAAATTGAGATGGCCATGCAGGCCGAGGAAGCGCGCGGCGCCATGACCGGTGAGAAGAAGGTGTCCGGCGCGTTCCGCGAGAAGGCACGCATGGGGCAGGGGACGGCAACGATCACGCGCAAGGACGGTACGTCGTTCCTCGTGCTCGATGACGCATTCAAAACAGAAAATGGCCCGCAATTGCATGTCTTTCTGGCCGGCCATCCAGATCCGGGATCGGATGCGGATATGCAAAGCATGGGCGACCTGGATGTGGGACCGCTCAAGTCGTTGTCCGGCGCGCAAGTTTACGAGATTCCGGAAGCCAAAGCGGGGGAGGAGTGGCGCAGCGTCGTTGTGTATTGCGTGCCGTTCAAGGTGGTATTCACCGCCGCATCACTCAACTGATCTATGGCCGCAGAGAACCTCCGCGAACGTTGGCGCGTCCGTGGCATCCTGATCGCAGCGGCGGGTTTCATTGCCGTGGGCGGCGTGGCCGGCGCGTTTGATGCCTACTACGTGGCCGCGGTTGTCGCGTTTTTCCTGCTGGTCGCCGTAGTGTCGGCGGCCATGCCTGCCTACCGGACAGGCAGGCGCGCCTGGTTCGACGTGAAGCTGGCCACGGTGCTCGCCGTCAGTTTCATCGTCGCGCGCTTCGCATTTCCACACCTCGATCCCGTGGTGCTCGTGCTCCGCACGGCCGCCATCGACGCCTTCCTGTTGCTGCATGCGGTCCTCCTCATCGGCCCGTGGTCGTGGTGGCAGCGCTGGGTGATGCGCCTTGTCACGCACCGCCGCCACCTGGGCGTGACCGTGTTCCTGCTGGCGGAGCTGCATGCCACGACCGTGGTGCGCAGCTACTACAATGGCCAGATCACCGAAGCCTTTGCCGCGGTCTTCACTTTCTTCGGCTTCACAGCCACCTATTTCCTGTTTTTCCTGGCGGTGACATCGAACGACCGCTGGCAGAAGCACGTCAAAGAACGCACGTGGCAGATCGTGCACCTCGTGATGGTATTGGGCTACGCTGCCATCGCCTGGATGGTGCTTTCGAAGCAGCCGGGGTTGCCGTGGTGGACGTTGGCCTTGCCCGCTGGAACAGTCATCTACGGATTGCTCATCGCACGCAATCCGCTGACGACGCGGTTCATCCGCCGCGTGTGGGGATGGAAGCAGCTGCACGCCATGATCTACGCCGTCTACGTCATGGTCGTGGTCCATGTCTGGGTCGGCGTTGTGCAATACCAGGGTCGACAGTTGCGATCAGTCTTCATCGCTTTGGTCACGCTCGTCGTCGGCTCTCACCTGCTCGGCGTTTTCTTGCGCTGGTCCGGCGACCGCCGCGCGCGCGAACGTGTGACGACGCTCGGTCGCGAGGTCACCGAGGACGGCGTGCGCTACGTCGCTGTGGCGCGCGAGGACGAATTCCATCTGCGCGTCGGCCAGAAGTTTTTTGTGGCTGGACAACCGATCGCCGTCTTTCAACTCTCGAACCGGTATCTGGCCGTGTCGAACGTCTGCGCGCATCAGAAAGGTCCGCTCTACAAGAGCAGCTTCAACGCCGCAGAATTTCTCGTGTGTCCCTGGCACAGCTGGGAGTATTCCACGAAAGACGGCTGCGGTCCGCCGGCCTTCCGCAAGGACTGCGTGCCGTTGTATCCGACCCTGACACGCGACGGGTACGTGTACGTCTCCACGCAGCGCACGCCGCTGCCGCCGGACATGCCTGCCGGCAGGCATGGTGTGCCGAAGCCCGGTCGCTCTGCTGGGGACGTGCCGTGAGTTTCGTCGTACATTTTGGTATACTTTCGGTATGAGGAGGACAATTGACGCCGAGCTTCTCTCGCTCGTTTCCCACGAACTGCGCACGCCGCTCAGCCGCATGCGCTGGATCGCGGAGTCCTTGTTGGACCCGGCACTTGGTTCGTTGACGACGGGCCAAAAGGGCGCGGTGGACGACATGCTCCGGAACACGGACGAGCTCAACGCCGCAGTGGAGATTCTGCTCGAGGGCGCTACGGTGGCGCTGCATGCAGGAGAACCGATACGAACCGCGTTCAGTTTGCCGTACCTGGTCAACCATGTGATTAAGGAACATCCGGCGGCACCCAACATCCGCGTCAGCCGGCGGTTTGCGCCGTCTGTCCCTCATGTCAGCGCCGACCCGAAGGGGGTGGAGACTGCTGTTCGGCTGTTATTTTCAGCCGTTTGCGCGACCTCTCCAGACGAAAAATTGATTGTCCGCATCGGCGCTTCTGGAAAGCTCGTGCATTGCGCCATGTGTACGGGCAAAGATCCAGGTCCGCGTTTTTCCACCGCGTTCCGCGCCACCACTGGACGTGATAATATGGGGGCAAGTCCGATTCTTGAGTCACATCGGCTCCGTTTATACGTCGCGCAGAGCCTTATCCACGCTTCCGGGGGCGCTGTCCATGTTTCCCGCAAAGCTGGTCCGGTCGCCTTGTCGTTTTCTCTGCCGCGATCGACTCCGTAACCGTCGCCTCCTATGCCGTACAAAAATGGGAAGCCACAAGTGCTGATTGCGGAGGACGATCGTTTTCTTGGCAACGTCCTCAAGACCAAGATTCAGCAGGAAGGATTTGACGTGCGTCTTGTCGCGGATGGTGAGGAGGCGCTGGCCCAAATCAACGCCGCGCCGCCGGACATTCTGCTCTTGGACGTCATCATGCCAAAAAAGAACGGTTTCGACGTCTTGGCGGAACTCCGGCTCAAGAAAGGCGGCACCGACATTCCCGTCATCATCCTCTCCAATCTCGGTCAGGAAGATGACGTCAAACGCGGTCTGGCACTCGGTGCCATTGATTTTCTCGTGAAAAGCGATCACTCGCTCCAGGAAGTAGTGAACAAGGTAAAGATTTACGCTGCCAGCGCAGTCGGTGTTCGGAAATGACATGTCGGCCGTCACCCCCGCCTCTCTCAAGAAAACACTGTTCGACCTGGGATTAGTCCCTGAGGTCGATTTTGAGGCGTACGTGGCGGAAGCTAAGGCTCTGAACGAACCGATCGAGGATTATCTCATTGAAAAGAACGTCATCACGGACGAGAACCTGGGCGCGCTCGTCGCCGATCTTTTGGGCGCGCCGTTCGTTCGACTGAATGTCCAGCCGATCGCCGACGAGGTCCTGAGCATTATTCCGGAACAGGTCGCGCGCAAGCAGATGGCCGTGGCATATGCCAAGACCGGGACCTTGGTTCGCCTGGCCATGCAGGATCCGACGAACTTGGAGTTCGTCCGGGCAGTGGAAAAAAAGACCGGGCTCAAAGCCAGCGTGGCTTTTGCCACGCGGCGCGACATTGATGCGACTTTCAGTCGCTACCGTAAGGAACTCAAAGTTGCCTTCAGCGAGCTCATCGACAAGCAAATCCAGTCCGCAGGCGCGGCCTACAAAGCGGAAGATTTGCCGATCACGAAGATCGTGGACACAATCATGGCCTACGGCTACGAGAACCGCGCTTCCGACGTCCACATCGAACCGCAGGAGAAGCAGACAGTGGTCCGCTTCCGTGTCGATGGCACGCTCCACGACGTGGTTGTTGTGCCGAAGCGCTTGCACGAGTTGGTTATTGCCCGCATCAAGATTCTCGCCAAATTGAAGACCGACGAACACCGTGCCGCGCAGGACGGTAAGTTTCAGTTCCGGTCGGAAGGGGAGCGGGTGGACGTTCGCGTCTCCATTGCGCCGATCATCGAAGGCGAAAAAGTCGTGATGCGTCTCTTGGCCGGCAAATCCAAGCAATATTCGCTGGAAGAAATCGGGCTGTCGCAGAAGGACATGAAGAAGGCGCGCAAGGCCATGGACCGGCCGTTCGGCATGATCATCGTCTCCGGTCCCTCCGGCTCCGGTAAAACAACGACGCTCTACGCCATGCTGAAGATTCTGAATGAGCGCGAGGTCAACATCGCCACGATTGAAGATCCGGTGGAATACGAAATGGCCGGCATCAACCAGATCCAGGTGAACACGGACACGAACCTGACCTTCGCGGAAGGGCTGAAGTCGATCGTTCGCCAAGACCCCGACATCATCATGGTCGGAGAAATCCGCGACCAGGAAACGGCCTCCATTTCCGCCAACGCCGCGCTCACTGGCCACCTGGTGCTGTCCACGCTGCACTCGAACGACGCGCCGACCTGCATCCCACGTCTTTTGGAAATGAAGGTCGAGCCGTTTTTGATGGCCTCGACTATTTCGCTCATCGTCGCCCAGCGGCTTGTGCGGCGCGTCTGTCCGAAC
>JBBUJK010000033.1:0-16586 GCA_038054875.1 Patescibacteria group bacterium | reverse complement strand
TCGATGAGATGATGCAGGAGCTGCGTGACGGAGGAAGCAATGGACGCATCCCGCTCGAGCAGGCCGTCATCTACCTCAGTCAGGTCTGCGCCGGGCTGATCGACGCCCACGAGAAGGGCATCATCCACCGCGACATCAAGCCGTCGAATGTCTTCGTCGAGACGCATCCGGGCATGACCCAGGTGCTGCTCACGGACTTCGGCATTGCTTGCTTCCAGGACCCGCACGTCGCCAAGGTCACGCTTGCGGACCGCGGAGAAGTCATGGGGACGCCGAACTACATGGCGCCGGAGCAGGCCGCGGGCGACAAGGCGCTGACCGTCAAGGTCGACGTCTACGCGCTCGGCGTGATGGCGTACGAACTCTTCTGCGGTCGCCTGCCGATCGTGGAGGACGAACACGACAGCACGCAGACCTACATAATGCGCGTCATTACCGAGAAGCCGCAGCAGCTCAAGCACGTCATGCCAGGTGTCGACGACCTGCTGAACGCGCTCATCATGGGCTGCCTGGACAAGGATCCGGCGATCCGGCCGACGGTCCGCCAGTTCCGCGACGGGTTGGCGCACGCCACCGGCGCGCGCATCAACCGGTCGGTCCTCCCGGCGCCGTCAGCGACGCCGCCGATCAGCCGCATCGACCTGACGCCGCCGCGCGTGCCGCTGGACGTCGTGCCGCCCCGGCACGCCACCGCGCCGTTCGGATCGTCCGGGTCCGGTACGGGCTCCGTGCCGCTGCCTCTTGTGACGCGCAAGGCCGACGAGGATCCCCTCGACACGGCCAAGACGACCGAGAGGATCCGCCCGACCGACCCTCCTCCTCCGCCGATGCATGCGCTGCCCCGCTGGGTCGCGCTGCTGATCGTTCTGGTGGGAGCGGGCGCTGCCGTGGGGATCATCGCCGCGGCAATCCAGTCCCGCGAATCCGGAGATGCGGTCGCTGCGGACGACCGACCGCGGACCGTCCGTCCCGCAGTGGACTCGGCCGTGACCCGCCGGCCTGATGCCGGCGCCGCCATCGTCGCGCTCGCCGCCGCGCCGCGCGACGCGGGCCTCGTCCGACCGGACGTGCCCGCCCGCCGCGTCACCGCGCCTCCCGTGCCGCCGCCGTTGCCCGATCCACGGGTCGCGGAGGTGAACACCCACGGCGCGGCCTGCATGGCTGCCCTCGGCAGCCGCCCACGGCCCGACGGCTGGCAGTCCCGCTGCCGCGCCTACACGGCGGTGCGCTGCCCCGCGACGGGCAGCAGGGCGGTCGACTGCGACCTCATCGAAACCATGCTCCGCCGCGCGGTCCCGCGTCCGCGTCCGCGACCTGAACCGGTCGAGGAAGAGAACAGCGACGAAAGCGTCGAGCCGGCTCCCTAGGGAGTCCGGCTCCTCTTTTTTTCATGCAGAGTTATGCACAGCCCAGCCGTGGATCACGGTAATTTCCAATGAGTAATGTGATATCATTATCAGTAATAACGGTGCTGTTCGTGTTCTGAACGTTTATGTTCAGTGCAAAATGGCGCATTTTACTTAAAAGATATATGAGGAGATTGAAAAGGATCGCGGGGGGGGGGGGTGGTGGCGCTTTCCTTGGTGCTTGGTCTGGCTGGGCCGATCAACGTGTCCGCGGCAACGACACCGTCACTTGGTTTGGCCTCCACGTTTGTCGTGCTTGCCACCACATTTACTCGTAACGTAGGAGTAACGGCCCTCACAGGAGATGTCGGATACACCGGAGTAGCATCCGGGTCAGGTACGCATACTGTTGCGGCTGGCACAGATTACGGATCCGGAGCCCCCTATTCCACCGCAGGCACGGATCAGGGAACAGCTCTGACCGCTTTGAACATTCAACCGTGCACGTTCACGTTTGCTGCAGGAGCAATCAACCTCGCCACGGACACGACACACGGTCCGATCGGGGTGTACACGCCAGGCGTCTATTGCACGCAGACTGCGGCCGGCGCCATGTCCATCGGAACAGCGGGAATTACCTTGAGCGGCGCGGGAACATACATTTTCAGGACGTCCGGACCAAGCAATGCACTGACCTCGGTAGATGGCTCCGTGGTCAGTTTGGCGAACGGTGCATCGTCGTGCAATGTATTTTGGACGCCGACCGCGGCCACCACACTCGGTGCCAACACCACGTTCGTCGGAACGGTCATTGATGATTCGGGTATTACCGTGGGCGCAAATACGGTATGGAATGGACGGGCCTTGGCATTTGCAGCCACAATAACGACCGATACAGACACCATCAACTCGACGTGCGTGACCGCAGCTCTGACTCCGGCCCCGGTTTCAGGGACAACTCCGGGAGCGACACTCAGCATCGTCAAACACGTCATCAACGACAATGGTCGAACACAGACCGTTGCCGATTTCCCGCTGTTTGTCAACGGAACGCCGGTCACTTCTGGTGTGACGTACGACTTTCCTCTGACGGGGATGCCGTATGTGGTGACTGAAACCAGCAATCTATCTAACTACACACGGACGTTCTCCGGCGATTGCGACGTCAATGGGAACGCGTACCTTCTGCCGAGCGACCGAAAAATCTGCATCATCACGAATGACGACATTGGCCCGGCAGTGGTTGTTCCGCCCGTGCCGCCCCTTATTGACGTGGTGAAAGTGCCGAGCCCGCTGGCCCTGCCGGCCGGTCCCGGCCCGGTGACGTACACCTACACGCTGCGCAATATCGGCACGGTTCCGGTGACCAACGTCACGATGGTCGGTGATACCTGCAGCCCGATCGTTCTTCAGTCTGGCGACACCAATGGAAATGCCCAGCTCGACCTGACGGAAACATGGGTGCATACCTGCACGACGACGCTTACGGCAACGCACACCAACACCGTTGTTGCGACCGGATGGGCGAATGGCATCATGGCAACGGATATTGCAAGTGCAACGGTCGTGGTCGGTCTCCCGATTGTGCCGCCCTTGATCCACGTCACAAAAGTGCCGAATCCGCTGACTTTGGGCGCGGGTGGGGGAATGGTGACCTACACCAAACAGGTGACGAACCCGGGAACAGTACCGCTCAGCAATGTCCGTCTCACGGATGACAAGTGCAGCCCGGTGTCATTCATTTCCGGTGACACGAACGGCGATTCGAAGCTGGATCCCACGGAGACCTGGGTCTACACCTGTCGGACGAATCTCACGGTAACCACCACGAACACTGTTACCGCGGCTGGTGATGCCAACGGTTTGACTGCGAGAGATTTCGCGCTCGCCACTGTCGTGGTGGCCGCTGCGGTTCCCGCACTGCCAAACACGGGTGCTGCTCCTGAAACGAGTGTGCTCGCGTGGCTTGCCGCCACAACAGGCATGTTCGGGATGTTGCTCATCCTCTACGGAGCGTGGAAGAAACAAACCCGGTAGAGTAAAAGCATCAAGAAAAGCATGAAGAAGAGCTGGACGAAGTTCGTACGGCTCTTCTTGCGTCAGAGACGCTATGCGTAGGAAAAAGAAAAAATCAAGTGACATGAAAATACCGTTGTTTCAAATAATGGTTGTGTTCTTGGCGGCGTTCGATCTTTTGTTGTGTCAGAATGCGCTCGCATATAGCGCAGCAACTCCTTCGGTGAAGGAGCGCCTTGTGGCATCGGTACGCATCGAAACGGTCGCAGATGCGCCGAAACCTGCCTCACAGGACGACGTCGGACTTCCCGTACGCATTAAAATTCCAAGCATTCGCGTCAACGCCGTTATCCGCTCTGTAGGGCTCGCGTCGGATGGATCCATGGGAGTTCCCAAACTTCCTCGCGATGCCGCCTGGTACAAGTTAGGTCCGAAACCAGGAGAAATGGGGAGTGCCGTCATTGCAGGGCACGTGAACTGGTATAGCGGCGCAACCGGATCGTTTGAACGTTTGAAGAATCTTCGGCCGGGCGCTGCGATCACCGTGCAAGACGACAAAGGGACGCTCATTTATTTCGTGGTCCGTGAAATTCGAAAGGTAAACGCAGCAGCAGATGCAACCGGCATCTTCACATCGCAAGACGGAAAAGCGCATCTGAATCTCGTCACCTGCACTGGTGTGTGGAACAAACGGGCAAAACAATATTCCCAGCGACTTGTTGTGTTCGCGGATAAAGTGGAATAATGAAGGGTGAGCCTCCAATTTTTTTGAATCCGACTAACGTTCATGTGACCGACGACTATGCCTAAAAATGATGTTTCACCTGCTTTGACAGCAGAAGCAAATTTTTACGCAGCCGTCGTCGAATCTTCCGATGATGCGATCATTGAAATTTCGCTCGATGCGATTATCGTGAAATGGAACAAGGGGGCAGAGCAGATATACGGCTATACGGCAAAAGAAGCCATTGGTCAGCCCGCGTCTTTAATCATTCCAAAGGATCGTGCAGGCAAAATCTCAAAATCTCTTGCAGTAACGCAGAAGGGTGAATCAGTCGCAAATCATGAAACGCAACGCCTGCATAAGAATGGAAAACTGATTGATGTTTCTCTCAGAATGTCTCCTATTTGGGATGCTTCTGAGAAGATCATCGGCACGGCAACAATCGCTCGTGACATCACCGAATCAAAGAAAGCATTGTTCTACGCCCGCAGCGTCATCGAAGCAGGTCTTGACCCGATGATCACGATCAGTCCGGAAGGAAAGGTCACGGACGTGAACGAAGCAACGGTGCATATCACCGGCGTGCCCCGGGAAAAGCTCATTGGAAGCGACTTCATGAATTATTTTACCGATAAAGAAGAAGCGCTCCAAGGAAATCAACAGGTCTTCAAAGAAGGATTCATTCGTGAATATCCGCTCACGATTCGTCACATCTCCGGCGCGCTGACCGACGTGCTCTACAACGCGTCTGTCTATAAAGACGACAAGGGCAACGTGTTCGGCGCAATCGCCGCTGTGCGTGATATCACGGATCGGAAAAAGGTGGATGAACAGTTGCACGAAACGTCCGCATACGCCCGAAGCTTTGTGGAGGCAAGTCTTGACCCGCTCTTTATCATCAGCCCGGAAGGAAAGATCACCGGTGTGAACCACGCAACGGAAGAAATCACCGGTGTCACTCGGGAATGGCTTATTGACACGGACTTTTTCACGTATTTCACGGAACCCCGCAAGGCCCGTGACGGGTACCGGCAAGTACTCAAAAAGGGTGAAGTGAGAGATTATCCGCTTTCTATTCATCACGCATCGGGAAACATCACCGACGTATCGTTCAACGCGTCCGTCTATAAAGATGCCATAGGAAAGGGGCACGGAATCTTTGCCATGGCGCGCGACGTGACGGACACGAAGCAATTGTCGCTGTATTCCCGCTCTCTCATCGAAGCCAGTCTTGATCCGTTGATCACCATCAGTCCCGAAGGAAAAATCATGGACGTGAACGAGGCGACGATCAGGATTTTCGGTGTTTCGCGCGAGAAGATCATTGGAACGGACTTCTTGAACTATTTCACGGAACCGCAAAAAGCGCGCGAAGGGTATGAGCAGATCTTTAAAGAAGGATCCATTGCCGACTACCCACTGACGATCAAATCGCTCGATGGAAAACTGACCGACGTGCTCTACAACGCATCGGTGTACAAAGACGACAAGGGAAATGTCCTCGGCGTGACCGGCGTTGCGCGTGATAATACCAAGGTGAAAAAAGCTACCGAAGAGATTGCCTCGACCAGCAAGGAGATGGAAGCATTCAGCGGTTCGGCTTCGCATGACCTTCGGGCGCCGCTCCGTGTCATTGACGGGTTCGCGCAGATGCTCGTGGAAGATTATGCAGACAAGCTCGATGACCAAGGGAAAGAGATTGTCACGAACATTCGGACCAGTGCCGCGCAGATGCGAAAATTGATTGACGACCTCCTCGTGTTTTCTCGGCTCGGCAGTCAGGAAATAAAAAAGGAATATGTCGCAATGGGTCCACTTGCCACGGAGGTCTGTGCGGAATTGAAACAGGCCGTGCCGAAGCGGAATGTCGCATGCACCATTCAGAAACTGTCGGATTCCCGCGGTGACAAAGATACGCTTCGTCTGGTCTGGACAAACCTTCTTTCGAACGCCATCAAATACACCGGACCGAGGGAACAGGCCGTCATTGAAGTCGGAAGCAAGGACGAGAAAGAGAGCATCACCTATTACGTGAAAGACAACGGTGTCGGATTTGACATGAAAGATGTCAGTAAACTCTTCAATGTGTTCGAGCGGCTTCATGGTGTTGAAGAGTTCGAAGGAACAGGCATGGGGCTTGCGAACGTCAAACGCATCGTCGAGCGACACGGCGGCACGGTATGGGCCGAGGGAAAATTCGGTGAGGGAGCGACATTTTACTTCTCTCTGCCCAAAATAAATTCTGCACCGAAAACAGGACACCTATGGCGGAAATAACGCTCAAACACATTCTCATCGTTGATGATGATCCGACGACCCGCAGGCTTTTCGGTTCTCTCCTTGCACGGGCCGGCTTTGAGGTCTTGTATGGGAAGGACGGGAATGAGGGGCGTGAAATGGCAAGAAGACTGCGACCCGACCTCATCCTGCTCGATCTCCACATGCCCGTGATGGATGGTATGGAAACGGCAGATAGGCTTACGCACGATCCCGACCCGCTCGTCGCGCATATCCCGATTGTACTTCTGACGAGTGAGGATCTGAGCATCGAAGCGCAGAAAGCCGCCAAAGAATTGGGCGTGGTGGAATACATGCAAAAAGGGGTGAGTAACGAAGAATTCATCGAACGGGTGAAAAAGATTCTAGAAACGACTCAAAAAACAGCACCATCCGCAGAGTAAACGCAAAAGCGCGCCACGGATGTGACGCGCTTTTTGGTAGCCCCAAGGGGAATCGAACCCCTATTTCTTGGATGAGAACCAAGTGTCCTAACCGTTAGACGATGAGGCCGTGAATGCGCGGGAAAGATAGCATGACACTACCCGCCGGGCAAGGCTCTTGCTAGACTTTTCCCATATGCCAGAACTTCTCGAGCGGCCTGATGTGCGACGGGGACCTTTCACGGTGATTAGAAGTCGAGAGGCATACCGCAACCCATGGTTGACGGTCCGTGAGGACCGAGTTCTCAGACCTGGAGGTGCACAGCTTTGACTCTGCGCTCAGCCTCGTCGCAGGCAGCCTGCGTTTGACACATCACGACGAAGTCGTCCGCGTAGCGCACCTGCGGTTCTGCCACGTCCGCGCGCGGCGGCATGCGGGTCGGCAGACCCAGCCGGACAGGGCGGTTGTTCCGTCTATCCCCAAGCGCTATACTCGGCCCATGCCACAGAATGGTCCGCCGCACGAGTGGAAGAAGGCCGGTTCGGCCCAGGACGTCGCGCGCGTCCTGCGAAACGAACCGACCCCCGACGAGAGCCGGAGGCCCGGCTGGGTCGGCGCGTTCTGGTTCGCGTTGCACTTCGTTGACGCGCTCGCCGGTGGCACGGGCGAGTTCGACAGCAAGAGGCTCCCCACGACCGGCGAGACGCTGGGCTGGATGCTCGGGATCGCGATCGTCCTAGGAGCCGTGATCGGCGCTCTGGTGTACCTGGGCTGAGGCGTGGAGCACATCGAAACGACGGAGCGCTTCGAGGCATTCTCGGAACCCATACAAATAGGCCGGAGACGGAAAATAATTCCTGTTACCTCAACCTGAGACTATGTTTATCCACATTTCCATTACGGGTGTCGTAGTCGTGCTAACTATTGCCGGTTTGCTTTCATTCCATGAAACGAATGGAAGATGGCCGTTCCAGCGAGTGAAGTAATCAGGGAGACGATACTTCTTTTGCGGTCTCGACTGCTTGGTTCGCGGTGAGTGCGTATCCGAGGATTCCGACCATACTTCCGCGTCGCGCTTGATTCGCGGGTGGGGCGGCGCGTGATACACTGGTACCGGTTATGCTCATGATCGCCGTGCTGCTGCTTGCGGCGCTGATTCTCATCGCGACCTGGCACCTGGGAACCCACCTGGTGTCCATTATTGCGGGCGCGCCGTATGTGCCCTCGTCCGACGAGCGCGTGCGGATGATGCTGCGCATGTCGCGCATCCAGCCCGGGGAGAAAGTCGCCGATCTCGGTTCCGGCGACGGCCGTCTGGTGATTTCGGCGGCTGCGCTCGGCGCCACCGCCGTTGGCTACGAAGTGAATCCGTTTTTGACGCTGCGTGCCCGGGCCATTGCCTGGAAGGCCGGCATCGGGCGACGCGTCGATTTCCACAACCAACCGTTCCAACGTGCCCCGCTCGGCACGTACGACGTGATTTTCTGCTATCTGCTGCCGTCGCTCATGAACCAGGTTGAAGAAAAACTGGAACGCGAACTCAAGCCCGGCGGCCGCGTCGTGGTAAACGCCTTCCCACTGCCGACCTGGAAGCCGATTGCCGTGCGCGACCACGTCTATGTCTACGCACGGCAGTAACGGATTGACCACGGGGCATCAGCGGCCTACCATGGCTGCTCCTATGGATCCCCACGCACCTGCCGGGCATGCGCATCCTGCGCCGCATACACCAAAGCGCCGCTTCACCAAACGCCGCCTGATGTGGGCGGGTATTGGCGTTTCTGCAATCGCACTCGTGGCCGTCGGCGCATTTGTCTGGAGCAGACGCCCGTCCGGCCAGGATACGTACGAAACCGCCGTGGTCCGCCGCGGCACGTTGGCGCGCACCGTGGAAGCCACTGGCGCGGTCAAGGCTGCATCCGAGTTTTCTCTCGACTTCGACACGTCGGGCCGCGTCAAAAATGTTTTCGTCAAAGTCGGTGAGGCCGTGAAGACCGGACAGATTCTGGCCGAGCTCGACGTCACCGACATCGACATTGACGTGCGCCGCGCCCGCGCCGGTCTGGCCGTTGCCGTCGCCAATCTTAATTTGAAGACCGCAGGGGAGTCTCCGGAAGCGATCCGCGTCACCGAAGCCGAAGTCGCCAAGGCCGACGCAAACCTGGCCGAAGCGCGGACAACGCTTGCAAACAAGATACGCACCACGGCGCTTGCCGTGAGCAATGCCGAGCTTTCCGTGCGATCCAAGAACACGGCGCTCGTTCAGGCCAAGCGTGAACGCGACGACACTGCGCGATTGGCGACGGAGACGCTCATCAAACGCTACGACACCGCGCGTGCCGACCTGTTGAAAGCAGTGGTCAGTTTTGCAACGTCCATGAACGACATGGACTTGCTGCTCGGCGTGGACAGCACGACGGCCAACGACGCTTTCGAGTCCATTCTGGGTTCGCAGGACACGTCGAGCGTTGAAGCCGCCAAGAATGCCTACCGGACCGCTAAGGAAAAACAGGCAGCGGCGGAACGTGCAGTGCAGGGATTCGGCTCGGCCACGCAGCCGGTGATGGACGCGGCGTTTGCGCCGGTGCTTGCTGCGAGCGAAGCGGTCTTTGATGCGCTCGCCAAGACCCGGGCCGTCTTGGACGCCACTGCGCCATCCGCGCAGCTGACGTTGACCGAGCTCAACACCAGAAAGACGACGATGTCGACGGATCGCACCACCGTGGTGACGGACTACGGCACCGTGCTTGCGGATCGCAGCACCATTGCCTCCACCAAGATCGAAAACACCAACGATGCGAATACGAACATTGCAGCCGTGGAAAACGCTGATATTGTTCTCACACAGGCCACGTTTGATTTGGAAATTGCCAAGCTCGACGCCGAGACACAAGTCTTGGCCCAGCGCGCAGCCGTGGCCGTGATGTCCGCTGCCCGCGACGGCGCCGTGGCTTCTCTTGATTTGAAGAAGGTTGCGTTGCGCGCCGTGGATCGCGCGCCGTTTGAAGCGTCCGTGGAAGAAGCGCGCGCGTCCTTGGCCATCGCCGAAGAGGGGTTGCGCAAGGCGCGCATCACCGCGCCGGCCGACGGCATCATCACCGACGTGGCGGTCTCCACCGGCGAAGACTCCGTGCCGCGTATTTCTTCGTCCGGCTCCGTGCAATCCACCTCGGCCGTCACCATGCTCGGCGTCAACGCCGAAATCGAAGCGGACATTCCAGAGAACGACATCATCCACGTGCGCGTCGGCCAGGAGCTGACCGCGACCTTCGACGCGCTCGGACCGGACCGCCTGTTCACAGGGAACGTGATTTCGGTGAATCCGGCGGAGACGGTCATCCAGGACGTCGTGTACTACAAAGTCCGCATCATCCTGTCCGAAAACGCGCCGGACGTGAAACCCGGCATGACCGCGACCGTGGTGCTCGCCGGTACGCGGCGCGACAATGTGTTGATCATCCCGTTCCGCGCCGTGCGCGAGGTCGCGGGCTCACGCGTGGTGCGCGTCCTCAAGGCCGACAATACGTTCGATGAACGCGTCGTCACGCTGGGCGAGCGTGGCGATCAGGGCACGGTTGAAATCGTGGACGGACTCGTGGAAGGGGAGACCATCATCGTCAGCATTCGTCCCGCGACATGACCCCGCTCATCGACGTCCACGACCTCAGGAAAGACTACGTCTCCGGCGATCAGCTCACGCCGGTCCTGAAGGGCGTCGATCTGGCCATCACAAAGGGGGAGTTCGTGGCCATCATGGGACCGTCCGGTTCCGGGAAGTCGACGCTCATGCACATCCTGGGCTTTCTCGACACGCTCACCGAGGGGACCTACCACTTCAACGGCAACGACGTCAGCCGGCTGTCCGACGCGGATTTGGCGCGCATGCGGCGCACGCAGGTCGGTTTCGTTTTCCAGGCGTTTTTTCTGCTGCCCAAGATGACGGTGCTCGAGAACGTCATGTTGCCGCTCGGCTACGACAGCCTGTCCGCGGCCGAGCGGCATGCCAAGGCCGTTGCCGCGGTGGACGCCGTCGGCTTGTCGCATCGGCGCGATTATTCCGCCGTGAAACTCTCCGGCGGCGAGAAGCAGCGCGTGGCCATTGCCCGCGCGCTCGTGGCCGATCCGCAGGTGCTGTTCGCGGACGAACCGACCGGTAACCTCGACTCCACATCCGGTGCGCAGGTCATGGCGCTTTTGGACGAACTGCACCGCGCCGGCCGCACCATCATCGTCGTGACGCACGAAACAGCCACGGCCGAACACGCGGAGCGCATCATCCGCATCAGGGACGGACAGATTTTGTCCGACGAGAAGGTCGCGAAGCGTCGCCGCGCCGCCGACGACCACGGCGAGCTGGGGAAATAACATGCGTCCCACCGACATCGTCCGGACCGCGGCGGTCGGCTTGCGGCAGAATCTGTTCCGCTCGCTCTTGGCCGCGCTCGGCATCGTCATCGGCATCGGCTCGGTGATCGTCATGCTGTCGCTCGGGAAAGGCGCCGAGGGGCTGATCCTGGGACAGGTGTCGAGCTTCGGTCCGAATACCATTTTCATCCAGCCCGGCGGGGGCGAGAGCGGCCCGCCGCGCCCCGGCGCGCTCACGACCATCAAGTACCGCGACTGGCAGACCATCCGGCGGCGCACGGACGTGCTCTCGGCGATCGCCCCGGTTTCGCTGCTCGAAGTCAGCGTCACGTTCGGCAGCGCCAAGAAAACCGTCTCCTTGAACGCCACCGCGCCGGACATCGCCGCCGTCAACAACCTGCGCATGGCCGAGGGCGGCTTTTTTACGGATGACGACCTGAATGCCGCACGCAGCGTCGCGGTGATCGGCACGCAGATCGCGAAGGACTTGTTCGACGGCCAGAATCCCGTCGGCGAGCGCATCCGCCTGAACCGGAAAAGTTTCACCGTGGTCGGCGTGGTCGCGCCGCAGGGGACGCAGTTTTTCCAGAACCTCGACGAACGCGTCTACATTCCGATCACGGCCATGCGCAAGGAATTGTCGGCGCCGGATTACGTGAACTTCATCGCCGGCGTTGCCGCGATTCCCGTGCCGGCGGCGCAGGAAGAACTGCGTCTTGAGATGCGCGACTTGCATGGCATCAACAATCCGACGGGCGACACCGCCAAGGACGATTTTCGCGTCGGCAGTTCCGTGGAAGCAGCAGCTGTGTTTGGCAGCATCGCGACGGTGCTGACATTGTTCCTGACGTCGATCGCATCCGTATCGCTTCTGGTCGGGGGCATTGGCATCATGAACATCATGCTTGTGTCCGTGACGGAGCGGACGCGCGAGATCGGTTTGCGCATGGCTGTCGGCGCTTCGCGGCGCGATGTCCTTGGTCAGTTTTTGACTGAAGCCATACTGCTCACGGTCGGTGGCGGCATCATGGGGGTTGCTGGCGGCGCCGCGTTTTCATTTCTGGCAGCGCTCGTGATTGAACGTTTTCAAAGCGGTTGGATGTTTGCGGTGCCGCTCGATGCCATTGTGCTTGCGGTGGGCACGGCCGTCGTGGCGGGCGTGGCGTTCGGTTTCTATCCGGCGTTTCGCGCGTCGCGGCTCGATCCGATCGTGGCCTTGCGGTTTGAATAGCTTGTCCTTTTGGTTTCTCATTCAACTGTCTAAGGGTTCAAAAGGATATGCGTACCACAGACGCTCTCCTTGATGCGCTGCGTGGCCTCAGACAGAAACCGGGTCGGTCGTTTTTGACCACGCTCGGCATCGTCATTGGTGTGGCCGCGGTCATTGTCATGCTGTCGCTTGGAAAGGGCGCGGAAAACGTGATCATGTCGGAGCTGGAAAGTTTCGGGCCGAACACGTTGTTTTTGGAACCGGGCGGTACCGAAGGCGTTTCACAGCTGGCGTCGTTCACCGCACTCAAGCAGACGGATGCTGAAGCGCTGGCCGCATTGCCGGAAACGGGCGCGCTGGCGCCGGTGCTGTTCATCGACGAGATCGCCAACGCCGGCGGAGAACAAGTGAATGTGACCGCCTTCGGCAGCACACCTGCGCTGCGCGACATCGAATCGTTTGGGGTGCAGGCCGGCAGATTTTTAGAGTCGGAAGATGCCAGCGCCTCTGTGGTCGTGCTTGGCAGCAAAATCGCAGATGAACTGTTCGGTGCGCCGGCAGACGCGCTCGGCCAAGAAGTGCGGCTCGGGCGGCGGGCGTTTCGTGTCATCGGTGTGGCGGAACCGCGCGGCTCGCAGTTTTTCATGGATCTCGACGCGTACGTGTACGTCCCGCTCCAGACCGCCGCCGACAAACTGTTCGGCGTGGATTACCTGACCTACGTCATGCTCACCCCCGCGTCCGGTGTGAGTGCAGATCAGCTCAAGGAAGCCGTCTCTGCCGCCATCCGCGTACGGCACCGCATCGAAGATCCTGCTGACGATGATTTCCATATCACGTCGGCAGAGGAAGCTGCATCCATCGTCTCGTCCGTCACGTTGGCGTTGACCTTGTTTCTTACGGCGGTCGCCGGTATTTCACTCGTCGTCGGCGGCATCGGCATCATGAACATCATGCTTGTGTCGGTGACGGAGCGGACGCGCGAAATCGGCCTGCGCATGGCCGTCGGCGCGACGCGTCGGGACATCCAGCGACAATTCTTGGCCGAGGCCGTGGTGCTGACGGGTGCCGGCGGATTACTCGGCATCGCGTTTGGGATCGGCGCAGCGTTTCTTACGGCAATCGTCATCGCGCACTATCAGGACGGCTGGCAGTTCGTGATTTCGCCACAGGCCGTTGTCGTGTCGTTCGTCGTGGCTGCGGGCACCGGGCTCATCTTTGGCATTTCTCCGGCACGCCGCGCCGCACGTCTGAATCCGATTGACGCCTTGCGATACGAGTAGTCCCGGAGTAGCGTACCCGTCCGTATGACCTGGTTGTGGGACAACATCTTGTATGGTCCGCTTTTGAATGCGCTGATGTGGCTGTACAGCTCCGCGGCCGGGGAGAACCTCGGGATCGCCGTGGTGCTGCTCACCGTGGCGCTGCGCCTCATCCTTTTGCCGCTTTCGGTTCTCGCCGAGCGCGACAGTTACGAGTTCGACAAGCTATCTCCGGACATCGAGCGCATCAACCAGGAGACGCTGCACGATACCGTTCAGCGCAAGGAGCATATCCGCGAACTGCTGAAGGAGCGCAAACTGCATCCATGGGCCAAAGTCTGGGGCATTCTCGTGCAGGCGTTGGCGCTCATCGTTTTGTATCGCGTGTTCGTGGATGGCATCCGGCTCCACCTCGGTGATCTGTATTCCTGGGTGCCGCGGCCGACTGACGTGAATACGATCTTCCTGGGCAATGACATTGGTACGCGCAGCGCGCTGTGGGCGGGCGTCGTCGGTCTCACGTTGTTCGCGGAAATTTTCATTGAGCAAAAGCGTGCGCCCGGGGAGCTGACGCGCAATGACATGTTGTACGCGCTGTTCTTTCCACTTTTCACCTTTTTGGTGTTGTGGTGGTTGCCGTCGGTCAAATCGTTGTTCATTTTTACCTCGATGCTGTTTTCCATGGCCATCGTGCTCTTGCGTCGCATGGCCTTCCCCGTACCCTCGACAAAACTGCCGGGAAAGGCATAGGATACTGCACGTACTATGGCCGATTCGCTCGACAAACTGATGTACACGTTCGTGATGGAGGACGTCCTCAAGGGGCTCTTCATCTACGTGCCGCCGGGCTATGTGGCCTGCGTGTACGATCTTGGTCGCGGCGTGCTCCGCAAGGTTATGACGCCGGGGCTGCATCTGAAGATTCCGTTTTGGCAGAAGGCCAAATTGTTCAACACGCAGACGCTCGAGTATTCCATTTCCAAGGCTTTCAACCCCACGAATATCCGCGGGCTCGGCGACCAGCCGATCCTGACGCAGACTGCCGACGGACGGAAGCTGATGATCGAAGGAACAATTTTGCTCCGGCTCGACGTCAACCAGATTCCGACCATCTGGCAGACGATCGGCGAAGACTTCGTCGCCAAGATCGTGCGGCCAACCATTCAAAGCCGTCTGCGCATGGTGGCCAGCCGCTTCCACAGCGATGACGTGCTCGGTGCGCAGCGCGGTCAGGTGGAACATGAAACCAAATCAGAACTCGAACGGATTTTTTACCCGCGCGGCATCTTCGTGGAGAACGTGCTGCTGTCGGACCTCGGGGTCCATGAAGAGCGCAGGGGATAGTTTTGACGCGCGGTACGGTCGTCGATACAATATGAGCGACATTTTGTATGTCCGAGCACAACGAGGTGACCACCGGCGAAATCATGGAGTTCCTGAAGGACCACATGGTTACTCGGGAGGATTTTGATGCGCGGATGGCTGAGATGGGGGTTGAGATGAGAAAAATGAAGGTCGAGATTCTTGACGGCGTGGATGACAAGATTACCAATCTCAAAGGCGACCTGATCGTGTTGATGCGCAAAGAGGATCGCAAGGTCATCACGCTTATCGGCCTGCTGCGGGAGAAGCAGGTGATCAGCGAAGAGGAGGCCAAGTCGCTGCTCGGCATGGAGCCGTTTCCTCAGGTGTTGACGACATAGCTTGCATATGCCCGAGCGCGGCGGTGAAGAATTTCTCAAAGAAAAGTACGGGCTCCACAAGAGCCCGGAGGTTGAGGAACAGGCCCAGCGCACGGAGAAGCGCACCGGCGAAAAGGTGCCCCAGGATCCCGCCGCACGCATCGAGAATTACCTGGATCGTTTCAAGGAGATTGTCGAACGGACAGATCCCAAAGAGAGGGAACGGGGCGTCGAGGCCATCAAGCACGTCCTCCTCAAGAAGTTCGTGACCGCACTCGATGAGATCCCTGAAAGCTACTGGAAATCTCAGGAGAAAATTCTGCGCGAACGCGGCGAGCAGGGGGATTACGACCGCCTCTCCGAAGAACAGAAGAACGCCTTGAAAAAAGAACTCGCCGGAGGGCTCTTGGACGACCAACGCTCCTCACTGGAACAGTGGATCGACTATCTGGCATCGGACGACTCCTCCTATCTTCCCGATCACCTCAAGTACTGGGTCTTCCGGAGCATCGCCAGCCTCCAAGAATTCGACAAGGAGAAAAAGGAGTACCCCAAACGCTCAAAGGGTACGGTCAAGATGTTCCCAGACATCAACCACGAAGCCCTGGCTTACGTGGTCGACATGTTTCAGAAAAAGCAGCAGGGCACGCCTGTTGATTTCGAGAAGTTCCACTTCGACCTGACCGAAGAACAGAAGCGCGAATTCGCCGGTTACCTGAAGCAGGAGAACTTCGCTAAGCTCTACGCCTTTGCCAACGAACTCATCAGTCCCATCCCTGAACATCTCCTCCCCGTTACCGAGGGGCAGTGGGTCGTCTACAAAAAGGGGAAGGAGAGCGCGCCGCTCGTTGCGTCCATCCGCGGCAAGGGCACTGGTTGGTGCACGGCAGGAGAAAATACCGCAAGAGCGCAACTCCAGGGCGGGGACTTTCATTTGTATTCTACCCTTGATGACGACGGTGCACCGTCGATCCCGCGAATCGCCATCCGCATGGAGGGTGCCAAGATTGCCGAGGTGCGCGGCATTGCGGCGAAACAGAACCTTGACCCCTTCATGGGCGAGGTCGTCCAGAAGAAGCTCGCGGAATTCCCGGAAGGGGAAGCATACGAAAAGAAGGTTGCGGACATGAAGCATCTGACAGTGATTGAACGCAAAGCAGAGAAGGGTGAGTCGCTCACCAAAGACGACCTCGCGTTCCTCTACGAGATCAACGGCCCGATCGAAGGCTTCGGCAATAGGCCCGATCCGCGCGCTCAAGAGCTACGCAACAAGCGGGATGCCAAAGCTGATGCATCCATCGTCCTTCAGCTTGCGCCGGA
>JBBUJK010000032.1:0-7633 GCA_038054875.1 Patescibacteria group bacterium | reverse complement strand
AGCGTGAAGCCGTACAGGAGCGCGCCGACCACGAAGAACAGCAAAATGAAGAGGGCCCAGGACGGATCGGACAAGTTGATGGCGCCTGCGGCGGATCCGGCCACGGATCCGGCGGAAGACATGATCGCGCCAAAGTCGATGTCGGGCATGGGGAAAGTATACACCGGACGGGGCTGGAATAAAAAAGGACCGCCGACGATTGCTCGTCAGCGGCTGCGCTACCGGCTCTTCTTGAGCGCCTCTCCGATCGTGGCGAACGCCGAACGCGTACCAGGAGCCAATTTCGGCTCCCACTCGGACCGCGTCCCGAGCGCAGCTTTCGATGCGGCATACTCCGCTTCCCGCTTGGTCGCCCCGATTCCTTCGGCAATCAAGACGTTACGGACAGACAGCTTGGAGATGAACTCCTGGCCATCGTGCGTTCGCCGGTTGAACTGGGTGTCGAAGGTGGGCGGATTGCCCGCAAGCTCCTGCAGCAGGTTGTTGACCTCGGATTTGAAGTCGCGACGCCGCTCGAACAACTCGTCCATCCGGGACAGCAGCAGACGTTCGATCAGCTCCCGGCAGGCCTCCATGCCCTGATCCAGGTAGAGCGCGCCGATCAGCGCCTCGACGACGCTGCCGCGGTCTGCGTCCTGCCGCAGAATGCGCGGCGCATGGAGCGCCTTGAGGAGCGACTGCAATCCGAGTTGTCGGGCGAGATGGTCGAGCGTCTCTCCGCTGACGACAGCCATCCGGCGCCGCGTGAGAGGCCCCTCCTTCTCGCCGGGGAACAGCCGGTACAGGTACTCGGCGACGACCATGCCCAGCACGGCATCGCCCAGGAACTCCAGCCGTTCATTGTCCGGCGTGCCCCGGAGCGCCTCGTGCGGACCCTCCAGGGTCATGGCCTCGTGCAGCAGCCGACGATCGCGATAGACGATCCCCAGACGCTGCTCGAGCATCTTCAGAACGCGTTCCGTTTCTGATCGCAATCGCGACCTCCTTGTCTGCCGCTCGTGAGGTGGCGGCCGGCTCCTTTTACATCAATTCTCGATGTCCGTCAATCCTCGTACAGAAAAAAAGAGCCGCCGACGTTTCCGTCAGCGGGGCGCTTCCTCCGGCGCGAGGAAGATGAATTCGCTCGTCGGCCTCCAGAGGTCGGCCGGCCGTGCGAGTTCGTTTCGCAACCACCGGCCATTCCAGTAATTGCGGTCGAGTTTGAACAGACGCAGCTTGCCGTCGGCGCCGACGATGGGCCTCATGCCGATCCGGTACCCGCTTTCGCACGGCTGATCGCGGTCCACAAGACGCAGGCACGGAGCGACTTCAGGCGGACAGGGATTCAACCCATCCTCCTTGGCGCGGTCCAAGAGGTCGTTCGCGTTGCAATACCTCCTGAAGCCGAGCACGAGGAGAGGGAGCTTCACGAGACGGACGTGCGTCGGTTCCGGAAGCGTTGTGAATGCATCCGTATGCATCATCTCGCGGGACGTTTTGCTCACACGCGCACCATTCACCTCAATCGCGGCGATGAGTTGATCCTTCGTCTTCCCACCGATCGTGATCATCTTCCAGACCTCGAACTGCTGTTGAGACACCGTTTTCCTTTCGTTGAACGTAAAAGAGCGAGGTGTTGAACCTAATTTAAAAACGCGGCGGTGTCAACCGCCCTACTTCAGCCCCAAATCTTCCAACAATTTCTTCTGCTCTTTGGAAAGCTTGTCCGGCGTCTTCACGACAACAAGCACGTATTGGTCCCCGATCTGTCCGGTGCGCGGGTCGGCGATGCCTTTGCCGCGCAGGCGGATGACCGTGCCGCTCTGTGTGCCCGCGGGAATTTTTAGTTCAGCGGTATTTTCGAGCGTGGGCACGTCGACCGTGCCGCCGAGCGCGGCCGTGGAAAACCCGATCTCCTGCGTGATGCGCAAATCATTGCCGTCGCGCTCAAACTGCGGGTCGCGCTTCACGCTGACGCGCAGGTACAAATCGCCGGGCTCGATGCCGATGCCGCCGTACTCCCCTTCTCCGGACAGCCGAATGAGTTCGCCGTGGTCGATGCCGGCCGGAATGGTGAAACGGATCTTGCGCATGGCTTTGACGGCGCCTCCGCCGCGGCACTTGCCGCAGGGCTTCTCGACGATTTCGCCGCGGCCGTGGCAGGTGTTGCAGGGCCGCCGCGTCTGGAAGGTGCCAAACACCGTGCGCTGGTTGGCGGTGATCTGTCCGGTACCGCTACACGTGGCGCACTTCTTCTTGCCGCTGCCCGGCTCTGCCCCGCCGCCGTCGCAATGCTCGCAACGAACGGTCTTGTACAGCTCCAGATCGCGCTGCACGCCGAAGGCCGCCTCGCGGAAGGTCAGCGTCACGTCCACCTGGATGTCGTCGCCGCGGGAACGCCGCTGCCGGCCGCCGCCGAACATGTCGCCGAACAAATCGGACAAATCTTCGAACCCCGCGCCGGAAAAACCGCCGGGGAAGCCGCCGCCCATGCCGCCCTGCTCGAACGCGGCGCTCCCGAACTGGTCGTAGCGCTGCCGCTTCTGCGGATCGCCAAGCACCTGATAGGCCTCGTTCACTTCCTTGAACTTCTCCGGATCGCCGCCTTTGTCCGGATGGTACTTATGCGCCAAAGACCGGAAGGCTTTTTTCAGCTCTTCCGGACTTGCGCCCTTCTCTGCGCCGAGGGTCTTGTAGTAATCCTTACCAGACACAGATCATTGTTAGGTTTCTTTCGCGCGGCCAGCAAGCCAGAGAACCAGGCCGACCGTCGGCGCGAAGAACGGAAGCGTCGTCATGGCGAGCCAGAACACGGGATACAGACGCGGATAGTCGTCGATGCATTGGTACCTCATGTCGAAGGGCCACGTCGGGCTGGCGCACAACCAGTCGAAGTCCCACGCGACCTTCGCCACGAACGCGAACTGCGCAAGAAACACGAGTATGGCGATTGCGACGGACATGCGAAGCTTCATAACCATGTCATCCTGAGCGGTAGCGAAGGATCCTACGAGCCAATGCTCGGGCTCAAATCGTTCCATTTGGGGTTTACGCTGTCGATGAGCTTATTCTTTTTCTTTCGCGTCCAGCCTTTCAGTTGCTTCTCTCGTTCGATGGCCGATCGGACGTCGTTGGTTTCCTCGAAGTGGACGAGTTTCGACAGATTGTACTTGGCCGTGAAGCCGGGCACGAGCTTCTGCCGGTGTTCTTCGATACGGCGTGCGAGATCATTTGTAACGCCGATGTACAGCACTGAGTTCAGGTCGTTCGTCACGATGTAGACCCAGTAGGTGCTCATGTCGGATCCCTTGAATGACCTGGCAGGATTCTTCGGCTACCGCCTCAGAATGACAGTGTGGGTGCTCGCGTCTAACGTCACTCTTTCTTCTCGACAAACTCGCCTTCAATCGGCGCCTCATCCTTTTTTGCATCTTCGGCCTTCGGCTGCTCCGCGCCTTTGGCGGCCTGATCGGCCTGGTACAGCTTGCCGCCGACCTGCTGCGCCACTTGGCCCAGCGCTTCGCCCGCCGCTTTGATGGCCTCATGGTCGTCGCCGTCCTTCACCTTTTTGAGCGCCTCGATTTTTTCTTCGACGGCTTTCTTGTCCTCCGCCGAAATCTTGGCCTCGTTTTCCTTCAGCATCTTCTCCGAGGTGTAGACCATGCTGTCGGCGACGTTGCGCGACTCGATCAGCTCGCGCTTCTTCTTGTCGTCCGCGGCGTGCAGCTCTGCGTCCTTCTTCATCTTCTCGACTTCGTCCTTGGAAAGGCCGGACGAGGCCGTGATGGTGATCTTCTGTTCTTTGTTGCTGGCGCGGTCCTTAGCTTTCACGGAGAGAATGCCGTTGGCGTCGATGTCGAAGGTGACCTCGACCTGCGGCACGCCGCGCGGCGCCGGCGGAATGCCGTCGAGCACGAACCTGCCGAGCGACTTGTTGTCGCCGGTCATTTCACGTTCGCCCTGGAGTACGTGGATCTCCACCTGCGGCTGGTTGTCCGCGGCCGTCGAGAACACTTGGCTCTTCGAAATCGGAATGGTCGAGTTGCGGTCGATGACCTTGGTCATGACGCCGCCCAGCGTTTCGATCCCGAGCGACAACGGCGTGACGTCCAAGAGGAGCAGTTCGCCTTTGATGTCGCCCTGCATGTTACCGGCCTGGAGCGCCGCGCCAATGGCCACGACTTCGTCCGGGTTCACGGAGATGTTCGGCTTCTTGCCGAAGAACTTTTCGACGGTGGCGAGCACCAGCGGCATGCGCGTCATGCCGCCGACCATGACCACTTCGTTGATGTCTTTGACGTCGATCTTGGCGTCGGCCAGCGCTTTGCGGCACGGCTCGAGCGTCTTGTCGATCAGGTCGCCGACCAGCTCTTCAAGCTTGGCGCGCGTCAGTTTCACGGACAGGTGGCGCGGGCCGGTGGCGTCCGAGGTGATGAACGGCTGGTTGACTTCCGTTTCCACGGAGCTGGACAGCTCGATCTTGGCTTTCTCCGCCGCTTCCTTGATGCGCTGCAGCGCGAGCGGATCCTTGGACAGGTCGATGCCGTTCTGTTTTTTGAACTGGTCGATGATCCAGGAAATGATGCGCTGGTCGAAGTCGTCGCCGCCCAAGTGCGTGTCGCCGTTCGTGGCGCGGACTTCCACCGTGTTCTGCGATGCCGCCGCGTCGTAGGCGATTTCGAGCACCGACACGTCGAAGGTGCCGCCGCCCAAATCGTAGACCACGATCTTCTCGTCCTTCTTGCGGTCAAAGCCGTAGGCGAGCGCCGCCGCGGTCGGTTCGTTCAGGATGCGACGGACGGTGAGCCCTGCGATCTCGCCGGCGTCCTTGGTGGCCTGGCGCTGCGCGTCGTCAAAGTACGCCGGCACGGTGATGACGGCTTCCGTAATCTTCTCACCGAGCTTCTCCTCCGCGTCGGCCTTGAGCTTCTGGAGTACCATCGCCGAAATTTCCTGCGGCGAATGCTGCTGCCCGCCCATCACGACCTTCACCCCCTGCCCTGAGCCTGTCGAAGGGTCACCCGCCTGGACGATCTTGTAGGGCATGAGCTTCTGATCGCGCTGGACTTCGGCGTCCGAGTAGCGGCGGCCGATCAGGCGCTTCACCGAGAACAGCGTGTTCTCCGGATTGGTCACGGACTGGCGCTTGGCCAGCTGACCGACGAGCCGCTCGCCGGTTTTGGACGCCGCAACCATGGACGGCGTGGTGCGGCTGCCCTCTTTATTTTCGACCACCTTCGGCTGGCCGCCTTCGACGACGGCCATGCACGAGTTGGTGGTTCCCAAATCAATTCCGAGAATCTTTCCCATAGTTTATTTCTTGAGGTCCGCTTTCGGAATGGAGATGCGGAGGATCCCCTTTTCGACCGTCGTCTCGGCCTTGTCGCCGATGACGTTCACCGGCAGTTCCACCGAGCGCGAGAAGCTGCCGTGGCGGACTTCCTTGCGGTAGTAATTCTTTTCGTCGACTTCGGAGCTGCGTTCGTCTTCGCCGCGGATGGTCAGCACGCCGTTGGCGACGGTCACGCTGATCTTCCCGGGGTCCACGCCCGGCACCGGAGATTCCACAACCACGGCAGTTTCAGTTTCGTAAACGTCAACCGGCGGGATGAGTCCGCCCGCGTCATTAGGCATCATCTCAAACGGAGACCAGCGAACGAGAGGCATAGTTTATTTCTTGAGAATAACTTTCGCCGGTCGGATGACGCGGCCGTCGAGTTCGTAGCCGGACTGCACTTCGCGCGCCACGGTGCCCGGCGGCAACGCCTGCCTGCCGGCAGGCAGGTCGCCCGCTTCTTCTTCACCGGCGGCTTCGTGGCGCGTCGGATCGAACGGCTTGCCGACGGTTTCAAAGGCGCGCACACCGTAGCCGTTCAGCACTCCTTCAAATTGTTTGACGATGAAGCCGACGCCCTTGGCCCATTCACTTCCCGCGTGTTCTGCTGGGACATGCGCGAGTGCTGACTTCATGTTGTCGAGCACCGGGATGAAACTTTGGATGGCGTCTTCCGTGGCATAACCGGCCATCATCTGCTTTTCGCGCGCCAATTCTTTTTCGCGGTTGGCGTAATCGGCCAGCGCGCGCTTCCAGCCGGCAAGATACTCGTCGCGCTGCTTCAGACACGACTCCATGTCTGCCGGTGTCTCCTGGTCTGGGCGGGACAACCCCGCCCCTACATCTTGTTTTTTCTGGTCGTCGGTCATACGCGTTCCAAAAGGTGCTGAGCAGCGGTGATCAATTGCCAGTTTCGTTCGTAATCCATGCGCAGCGGACCGAGGAGCCCGATCACGCCGACGTGCGCGCCTGCACCGTAGCGCGTGACGACCGTGGCGCAGAGTCCGCCGAATGGATTGTCGCGACCAAGCCAGACAGTGACTTTGGTGTCGACTTTGGGAAAGACGCGCTCCACGACGTCGTCGAGGCGGTCGATGATTTCGGAAAAGCGCGCGATGCGGCCGAGCTCCTGGAACTCCGGCTGCGCAAAGAGGAGCGACAAGCCGGTGTAGTAGACGTGGCGCGGACGGAAGCCGACGAAGACGGCGGTGCTGGTGCCTTCGGCCAGCTGCTTGGCAACGGCCTTCACGGCCTGCTCGGCATCTTTGGGAAGCGTCACTTTCATCTTCGCCGCTGGCAGCGTCTCGCCTTTGGCCAGCATGCGCTCCACAAAATGCCGGTAACCGGTTTCGGTGGGGATGCGGCCGGCCGAGGTGTGCGGCTGGGCGATGTAGCCCTGGTCCTCAAGCGCGCCCAACTCGATGCGGATGGTGGCCGGAGAGACGTCAAAGCCGTGCTTCTCGACAATGGTCGAAGATCCGACCGGTTCCGCCGAGCGGATGTGCTCGCGGATCAGGGCGAAGAGCAGGTTTTCCTGGCGTTCGGTCAGCATGATTGCCGGTGTAGGGGCAGGCCTTGCGCCTGCCCGGGCGACCGCAAGGGTCGCCCCTACGAGCCAAATTAGCAGTCTCGCTCCTAGAGTGCCAAAACAAAAAAGGGCCGTCAAGCCCGGTATTAAATGTCCGAAAATTAATGTCTACGCTTGCTTCTTATACCGGCGAAAGACGAGGTCGCCATCGTAGTCCCAGGCGTCATAAATGATGCGCGTCTCCAACACCCGGCCGCTTGCTTCGTAGAACATGCCGCCTACTCGATGTACCACGCTGAAGGCACGCTTGGCGTTTGGTTGAGATTCACTCATTCTAGCCGACATGAACTTCATGCCCACCACGACCTCGTCTCCCACTGCTTGGTCAGTCAACGCGCGTCGCAGGGCCGGGCCGACCTCGGCCGGACAGAGTTCGAGGCCGAGTCCCTTGGCGCGGGAGAAGATCGCATCGAATCGCGTGCTTGTATTAAAGCCAAGATCACGCACGTTCAACCGTACCAGTTCTACGTCTTCGCTACTCTTTGAAGCCGCCGGCATCTTCCTCAACATGTCCCTCGCTATGTGGTCGACAGTGAAACCGCCATCCTTGAGTTCGTCCTCGTACTGCTGGGCAGTTTTTCCACCGACAGTGAGTTTGATGGAACGAACCCTTCCTTCAGGGAATCGAGCATAGACATGTTCGAGCTGAGACATGTCAAAGACGCCGGGAAAGAGCGGACCGATAAATGCTTTCGTTCCGTGACTGATTTCCGCGATGTCCCAGGCGATCT
>JBBUJK010000031.1:0-12877 GCA_038054875.1 Patescibacteria group bacterium | reverse complement strand
CTCAGCTGCGCGAGATCGTCTGGTTCTACGAGGACCAGGGTCGCACGACGGCCAGAGACGCAGAACTCGAGATGATCGCCGCGGCCTGGAGCGACCACTGCAACCACTCCACGTGGAAGGCGATGGGACTCCTGCGGCTGCTGCGCATGACGACCGAGGATATGGACCACCCACTGGTCATCTCTGCCTTCGTCGACAACTCGGGTGTCATGAAGTTCTACGGCGGGTACGCGCTCTGCATCAAGGGCGAAACCCACATCTCGCCGACCTTCGGCGGGGCGCCGTACGGCGGCATCATGACCAAGCACGGCGGTGTCATCCGCGACATCATCTTCACCGCACAGGGCGCCTGGCCCTTCGCGGGAACGACGGTGATGGCCACGGTCGACCCGCACATCAGCTGGGACGAAGTGCCCGCGGGAGCCTTCCACCCCGAGACGGTGGTGCGCGAGGCGATCCGTGGGACCCACGACTACACCAATCCCATGGGCATCCCCATGGCCTGGTCGGAGTACCTTGAAGACGGCCGCAACTGGAAGGGCTACGCGCTCGGTCACTCGGTCGGCGTGCTGCCTGAGGCGCGCGCCCAGAAGGGCACGCCCCAGTCTGGCGACATCGTCCTCTACGTGGGCGAGAAGACCGGCAACGACGGACTTCACGGCGCCACCGTGAGCTCCGCCAAGATGACCAGCGACACCGCGACCGTGGATGCCGCGCACGTCCAGATCGGCATGCCGATCGGCGAGCGCGTCTTCATGGAAGCGATTCCGATGCTGCGCGACGCGGACTGCATCCGCGCCTGCACCGACTGCGGCGCGGCCGGGCTTGCCTCGGCCGTCGGCGAGATGGGCAACCCCAATGGGGTCTCCATCGATCTGGCCAAGGTGCCGCTCAAGTGCGCGACCACGCTCCCCTGGCAGATTCTCCTCTCGGAGAGCCAGGAGCGCGGGGTACTCGCCGTGCCGCCGGAGAAACTTCCGGAGGCGATGCGCATCCTCACCGACTACAACGTGCCGTTCGCGGTGCTCGGCGTCTTCACCGAGACCAAGAGCTTCGTGGCCATGCACGGCGAGACCGTGGTGGTGGATCTGCCGTACTCCTACCTGGGGTCGGACGGTCCGCTGCCGAAGATCGCGGTCGCGGATCATCCGGAAGAGCGGCACTACCAACAGGTCCTGCAACAGCTTCCCACCGCGCCCGAGGCCTGGATGCAGATGCTTGCCGCGCACCTGACGCGCTACAACATCTGCGACCAGTCTGCCGCGGCGCACCGCTATGACCAGACGGTCCAGGGGAACACGGTGCTCCCCTACATCGGCGGTGACCGGCAGAACATGCCGGACGAGCTCGCGGTCTACACGCCCGTCCCCGGCCAGCGCTGGGGCGCGGGACTCGCAGTGGCCACAAGCCAGCGCTACGCCGACCACGACCCGTACGTCTGCGGAAAACTGCTCATGGCACAGGCCATGACGCGACTGGTGGCGGCTGGCTTCTCGCCGGACGACATCACCTGCAATGTGAACGTCTACACACCGCGCGTCACCGACAGTCCGGAGAATGCCCGGCGTCTCTGCGACCTCGTCAGCGGCTACGCCGTGGCGTCGCGCGAATTGCACATGCCGGTCATCTCCGGCAAGGACAGCTCGAGCGGCACGTTCATGACGAAGGACAATCGGCGCATTGACGCGCCGCTCACCCTCACCGTTGCCGCGCTCGGGCGCATGCCCGATGCCAGCCGCGTGATCCGGAAGCCCTTCGCGCAGGCGGGTGACCGGATCATCTTGTTCCGCCCCGGTCTCGTACAGACGGGTCTTGGCGGATCAGAGTATCTCGCGGCCCATCCCGGCTACGACGTCCTGCCGCATCTCGACCTGGTCGCGCTGCACATGGGACTCGTCGCCTATCACGCATTCACCTCGCACAAAGATGGACGGGTCCACTCCCGTTCCGTCGTCGCGCAAGGCGGGCTCATCCGCCGACTCTTCGAAATGGCACTGGGAAGCGGCGGCCTCGGCTGCCGCATCCATCTATCCGACGAAAATCCGGCCCACCTGCTCTTCGCGGAGTGGAACGGTGCCATCGTCTTCGCAACCGACGACGATTCCTGGAGACAATTCCTCAAGGAGGGAAGCCAGGCGATCGAGATCGGCATCGTGACGGACGAACCAACCATCCGCGTGCGGCAACGCGGCGCGGACCACGACCTCTTCAACGCGCCGCTCGCGCGGCTCGCTGACGGGTGGAGTACAACCTTCACGGAGGTAGTGCAATGACGACCAAGCCCACGGTGTGCGTCCTATGGTTCCCCGGAACCAACTGCCACCAGGAGATGAAGCGGGCCTTCGAGATGGCCGGTGCAAACGTCCAGATCGTGCTCCTCCAAGAGATCATCAACGGCCGACGGACGCTCACGGACTGCGACATCATCGGATTCCCGGGCGGCTTCAGCTTCGGGGACCACTTCGGGAGCGGACGCGTTGCGGCGTTCGATCTCGTCAGCCGCTTTGCGGATCAGCTCCGGGCGGCGCGTGAGAAGCACGTGCTGATGCTCGGTGTCTGCAACGGCTTCCAGATCCTCGTTGCCGCAGGGCTCCTGCCCGGCGACGGCGAGATCGGGACGCCGACGGCGCTCCTGGATGCGAACCTCTCGGCGCGCTTCGAACACTGGAGCGAGACGAAGGTCGTCCTGCGCGACCCGGGCAACAGCCTCTGGACGCGCGGACTCGACGGCCGCGAGGTCATCATGCCCGTGGCGCACGCAGAGGGCCGACTCGTCGGTCCCACTCCGGAGCGCTGGCGGGTCATGGCCACCTACGGCACACCAGAGGGCACGGCGGACTACCCGGCGAGCCCGAACGGCAGTCCCATCGCCGGGATCTGCGACGCAAGCGGCGAAGTCTGCGGGCTCATGCCCCACCCCGAGCGACGCATCAACGCGCTGCACGGCGGCGACGGCGGGCTCGCGATCTTTGAGGCCGGCGTGAACGCGGTGCGCTGAGCGCCACGGACCGCCACGGCGGTGTCTCACGACACCGCCGGTTTTTTATCCCCTGTGGATTGCCCATGTGTCCTTTTTCCGGTAGAGTAAACAGGTCATTTTTCCATTGAAACGGCCCATTCCGCTATGTTTCTGGCGACTCATGCCACTGTCGGCGCCCTTATCGGCCGCGCCGCACCCGACCCTGTTTCCGCATTCTTCTTGGCGTTCGCCTCGCATTTCTTGCTGGATATTGTTCCGCACGGCGACGCTGACCTGTACAAAGACTACAAGCGCGGCAACAAGGTGAAGGTGGCGCTCGGCTACACTATGATCGACGCCATCATCACGGCCTACGTCGTGGTGGCCATCGCCCAAGCGCGGCTGTTCGACAGCGGATTGAACGTCGCCGCCGGTGTTGTCGGCGGCCTGTTGCCGGACCTGCTGGTCGGCATCTTTGAAGTGACGAAAACGCGCTGGCTCGCGAAATTCCATACCGTCCACTTCTTCTTCCACAACATGTTCGTGAACAAGTACCGCGACGTCACCTTCATGACCGGCGTCGCCTACCAGCTCGTCCTCCTGATCTTTCTCCAGACGCGCATCTAAGCGGATAAAAAAGCCCCCGCCGTGGCGGGGGCTTTTTTGTTGCTAACGAAGCGCTGTTTGTTCCGGCCATCGCCAGATGTCGAAGGCCCAAACCGCGAGCGCCTTGGCATCGGCGAACCGCGCGGCGGGACTTTGACTCCCCAGCACCACGACGTAGATCTGTTGTGTACGTTCGTGGGAGACGGCGATCGCCAGATGGTAGCCGACGTCGTCCCCGAGAGAGCCGGTCTTTCCACCGCGAATCGCATACGGCTCGCGCGACAGAAAGGTGCCGAGCAGCTGGTCCGTAGATTTCACGATGCGGCGTTTGCGATTCTTCGGATGTTGAGGCACGACTTCGATCTCTTCCTTGATCACCGTCTGTCGGATGCCGTCCATGGCAAAGGCCGCGCGGGCGAGGAGGAGAACATCGCGCGCCGTGGCACGATTTGCCTCATCCAGACCGGTCGGTTCGGTGAAATGCGCGTCCCCCATGCCGAGCGCCTGCGCCTTTTCGTTCATGCGCGCTACGAATGCGACATCGGTAAGTCCGGTGGAGCGGGTAAGCGCCATGGTCGCGGTGTTCGAGGAGCCGACCAGTGCGGCGTTCCAAAGGTCCTGAACGGAAACGTCTTCACCGGGGATGAAATACTCGACGCCGCCGCCACGTTGATCTACGGCGCGGATCTCATACCGCGCGGTGAAATCCACTTCGCTCTCGAGCACCACGAGCGCGGTCATGAGCTTCGTCAACGAAGCAATGGCATGCGCGTCCCCTGCAGCTTTTTCATACAGGACAAGTCCGCTCGCGGCATCGGCCACGACGGCGCTTTTTGCAGTCACAGCCATACCGAGGGACTCGGTTCGAACTTTGGTCGGCACACCAGCGGGACGCACAATCGCCGCTGCCGGGACGAGACGCGCCGGCGCCTCCGCCACGACATGCGGGGCTGCGAACAGAAGCAAAAATTGAAGGATAATGGCGAACGGGTTCATACCGTGAGCGTCTCAGCGCCGCTGTGTGCTGCGGACGTGGCGTCTCCACTCATGACCAGATTCGGGTGAGCGTTCAACCGGCCATAGTCCGGCAGATCTTGAGCGGCGTTCACTCCGAGGTGACGCAAAAATTCCATGCTGATGCGATAGGTCGTTTGCAGCAGGCGTTTGTCTTCGGTGGCTTCCACAAGTCCGCGCATCAGAAGATTACGCAAGATAAGCGAGCAGTTCACGCCGCGGATCTGTTCAATCTCCGGCTTCGTCACCGGGCCGCGGTAGGCGACGATGGTGAGCGTCTCAAGCGATGGGCGACTCAGCTCGCCGGTTGTTTCGTCCTTCAGGAATGCAGCAACTGTCTCCGCAGCCGCGGGCGCGGTCACCATTTGCGCTTCATCGCCGTTCACGAGCACGCGAATGCCGCCGACGCGTTCGGCATGCACCGCGGTGATCTCCGCGAGCGCCTCCTCGACCTGCGGCTTCTTCGTATCGGTGAGTTGTCCCAACTTCGCCACCGAGAGCGGTTTGCTTGAGGCGAACAACAAGGCTTCGATTTGCACGGCAAGCGGGCTCATAGAACAGGCACGTCAATAAGGACACCAATCGGCGTCTCCCCTTTCTCAATCACCATCTCTCCAAACACATCATCCTGCGACACGCGGATGGAGCGCATTTTGATGAGTTCGAGAAGCGCCAAGAAACTCACGACAACGTCCGTGGTATTTTCGGCGGACCGCAGGAATGATGCGAAGCTCACCGACGACTGATGCGCGAGCAGATCTTTCAAGTGTGCGATGCGTTCCTGAATCGACACGGTGCGCGCCACTGCCGCCTGAGGCAGCTTCACGATCGGCTCGAGCGCAGCAATGACCACGCGAAACGTTTCTGCCAGACGATCCGGCGTGACGCCTGCGGGCGGCGAGAACATGCCTTGAAGCAGCGGCGCTTTCTGCCGACCGAAACTGAAACGACCTTCCTTGATGCGCGTCTCGAGCTGCTTGGCAGCTGCCAGATACTCCTTGTACATCCTGAGCTGTTCCTCGAGAGAAATGCCTTCCTCCTCAAGGTCGAATGGTACTTTCGGCAACAGGATCCTCGACTTGATATAGAGAAGTTTTGCTGCGACGACGAGAAAGTCGGCAAGGTCTTCTGCCGGCACCGACACGTGTTCGAGATACTCGACGTACTGGTCGGTCACGTCCGCGAGCGAAACCGCCGAAATCGGCAACTCCTCCCGCTCGATGAGCTGGAGGAGAAGATCGAGCGGTCCTTCAAACTGCTGGAGTTTCACCGCGTAGGCCATGGTTCAGGCGCGCTTTTTCCCCCGCCCTGAGCCGCGTCGAAGGGTTGGACGCTTTTTCTTGGCCGGCTTCTTCTTTTTGGGATGCGTCTGCAGCTTCACGCCGCTCTTCGTGCCGAACTTTCCGACCATGGCACCTTCGGCCTTCACGTAATCCTTGACCTTCATGCGCAGGGAGTCGGTCAAAGACCCGGCGCGGAAAATCGCGTCGCGGCTCGTGAGCAGGGCCTTGTCGACGAGCAGAAGCGCATCGCCGTAGAGCCAGGCAAACGGCGGCTGCGTGCCCGGTTCAATGCCGAGCTTGGCAATGAGCTTCTCCGGCGCGAGCGAGACGCGCGATGCCTTGAGCTGCTTTTTGACCTTGCTGAAGTCGGCGCGGTACGAGGCCGGCACGACGAGCACGACTTTCTGCCCTTTGATTTTCACCTGCGGCAGGTCCACCGAAAGGAGCAGCGTCTTCGCGATATTGTTCAAATCCTCACCCATGGTCTGCGCCAGATCGTAGGCCGTGTAGACCTTGCGATGGGAAACGACTTCAAACGGGAGGTTCCGTTTGTCGAGCGCCGCCAAAAGCGCCTTTGGGATGGCGACCTTCCGCACGGCGGGCTTCTTCTTGAGGGCTTTCTTCTTTTTCGCGGGCATAGCGGGGATGTTAGGACGCGGCAAGCGGCAGGCGCTGCTGCTGACCGGCCAGCGCGCGGGCGGCACGGCGCCCGGCCGGCGTGAGTCGGACGCCGGTAATATACCACTTTTGAGCGGTCTTTACCCCCATCCCAATCACCAATCCGCGGGTGATGAGCCGGTCCAGCGCGCGCGAGACGACCCGTGTTTTATGGCCCGCGACGGGCGTGCGGCGGCCGTTTTTAGCCGCCAAAGCGGACAGAAGAATGCGCTTCTGCAGGGCGGAAAGGGGTCGTTCAGGTGAAGCGGATGTGGACATCATCGAGGGCCTGTTTCGACGGCTCCGACGGCGCGCCCATCAGGAGGTCGCGGGCGTTGCCGTCTTTGGGGAAGGCCGTCACTTCGCGGATGTTCGCCTCGCCGGCCATGAGCATCACGATGCGGTCGATGCCCGGCGCGAATCCTCCGTGCGGCGGCGCGCCGAAGGTGAAGGCCTCGAGCATGTGGCCGAAGCGTGCCTGCTGCTCCTCTTCCGAAATGCCGAGCAGGTCGAATATCCGCTTCTGGAGCTCCTGCTCATGGATGCGGATGCTGCCGGACGACAGCTCGTAGCCGTTCAAGACGAGGTCGTAGGCGTTGGCGCGGATGCTCATGACGTCCTCGCCCTTCATGAACTTCTCCTTGTCTTCTTCCTTGATCGAGCAGAACGGGTGATGCGTGGCGGCAAGGCGGCCTTCTTCATCTTTCTCGAACATGGGGAAGTCCACCACCCAGCAGAAGGCCAGCTCGTTTTGATCATTCTTGTCTTTGCGCAGGTCGGGTTTGTCGGTGCCGTACTTTTGCATGCACTCCGCGTAGGTGAGGCGCGGGAACGGCACGGCAGCCAAGCGCTTCTCCGGGAACAGCGACTGCGCGAACTCAATGAACATGGCTTCCGTGAAACGAAGCACGTCTTCCTGCGTCACGAAGCTCATCTCAAAATCGAGCTGGGTGAACTCGGGCTGCCGGTCGCCGCGCTGGTCCTCGTCGCGGAAGCAGCGGGCGATCTGGAAGTAGCGCTCGAACCCGGCGACCATCAAGAGCTGCTTGAACTGCTGCGGACTCTGGGGAAGCACGTAGCACTGCCCCGTATGGAGGCGCGACGGCACCAAGTACTCGCGCGATCCCTCCGGCGTCCCCTTCATGAGGATCGGCGTCTCCACTTCTACGAAGTCATTCTCATGCATGTACTCGCGGAAGAACGAAATGATCTTGTCGCGCAGGCGGATGTTCTTCTGCATCCGTTCGCTGCGCAGGTCGAGATAGCGGTACTTCAGTCGGAGCTCTTCGCTCACGCCTCTCGTGTCCTTGTCGACTTCAAACGGCGGCGTCTTGGCGCGATTCAGAATCTCAAATGTCAGCGCTTCAAGCTCCACCGTGCCGGTCGCGATTTCGGCATTTACCTGCTTCGGCGGACGAGCATTGACCTTACCAGTGATGCGCACCACGAATTCAGAACGCAGTTCAGACGCCTGTGCGAGCAGTTCCGTCTTTTCCGGCGTGAAGACCACCTGCAACAATCCGCTCCGGTCACGCAGATCAATAAAAATCAGCTTACCCATGTCGCGGCGGGCATGGACCCAGCCGGCGACTTCCACTTCTTCCCCGACCTTGGAAATGATGTCTGTAACCCAGAGACGCATATGTGTGAGAGGGGGTAGGGTGTAGGGAGTGGGGTGTAGATATCGCTCCTACACGCTACACCCTACCCCCTACACGCTTACGGCGTTAACCGGTTCAGCAACCGGGGGAAAGGAATGGTTTCGCGAACGTGCTCCAGACCGCAGATCCAAGCCACGGAGCGCTCGAGTCCGATGCCGAAGCCGGCATGCGGAACGCTACCGTAGCGGCGCAAGTCGAGGTACCATTGGAAGTCCGCGTGCGGAAGTTGATGTTCGGCGATGCGCTGCTCGAGAAGCGTCACATCATCGATGCGCTGGCTGCCGCCGATCACTTCACCATAGCCTTCCGGTGCGAGCAGGTCGTTGTTCAGAACATGCACCGGATCAGACGGATCCGGCTTCATATAGAACGCCTTGATCGCCGCCGGATAGTGGTGGATGAACATCGGACGATCGTACTGCTTGGTGAGGATCGTCTCGTCGTCGGCGCCGAAGTCGTCGCCGTCCTTCATGTCAGAACCGAGTTTTTGGAGTTGCGCGACGGCGTCTGTGTAGTGGACGCGCGGGAAATTTCCTTGGGCAGACGTCTGAAGCGTCGTGATGTCGCGCTCGAGCGTCTTCAAATCAACCGCGCGGCGGTCGAGCACGCGGCGCAGCACGTAGACCATCATGTCTTCCTGCAGCTGGATGTTCTCTTCCCAGTCCATGAACGACGCCTCTGCCTCGAGCATCCAGAATTCGGTGAGGTGGCGGCGCGTCTTGGATTTCTCGGAGCGGAAGGTCGGTCCAAAGCAGTAGGTCTTGCGGAGCGCGGCGCTCGTCGCTTCCAAATAGAGCTGCCCGGACTGCGAAAGATACGCTTTGTCGTCGAAGTACTTCACTTCGAACAGATCGGTCGTGCCTTCGACGGCGTTCGGCGTGAAGATCGGCGAGTCGGTGTTGATGAAGCCGCGTTCGTAAAAAAACTCGCGCAGCGCAAAGGCGATTTCGTTCCGTATGCGGAGGACCGCTTCCTGGCGCGCCGAGCGGATCCAGAGATGGCGGTTGTTGAGCAGGAAGTCCGGTCCGTGGTCCTTCTTGCCAATCGGGTACTCCGCGGCCACGGACACGATGGCGAGTCCTGTCCCGCCGAGCTCGACACCGCTCGGCGAGCGCGGTTCAGCTTTGACCAAGCCAGAGACGGCGACCGACGACTCGATAGTCAATTTCTGCAAATCGTTCCAGACAACCTCCGGCATTTCGGCTTTGGAATAGACGACTTGGATTCGGCCGGTGCCGTCGCGCAATTGCAAAAAGAAAATGCTTCCGGAGGACCGAAAGTTATAGACCCAGCCTTTCAATTCAACGGCCTCCCCCACCTTGCCGCCCACTTCCGTCACCAGTATTTCAGCCATATTTTCTGAAGAAAAGCATTCTTATGGTAGGCTGCGAACCCTGGAAAAGCAAGAAGGAAACGATCAGACACGAACCGCGGCCGTAGCTAATCCTACATCCCCAAAAAGCCGCAAAATGATCGCCGCATCGACCGTGTTGGAGAACTGGTAGAGCACGTACAGCCCGACCGCCCGGTGCGCAATTCGGGCATCTTCGGGCGCGAGCGGAAGACGCGCGGCAGACAGGAGTGGGAGGTCGTGGCTGGCGCGCAGATACAAAAGCGTCTGCGACGTGAGGCGCATGGCATCTAACGGCACAGGATGCACGGCGCAAAGAAAACCGCCCATGGCGGCCGAGAGCGCCATGGGAACGCCGTTCACGCAGGAAGCGCAGCGCGCAGGGTTTGCAGTAAATCCAAGAATGCCCGCAACTTTCCAAAGAAAAGCGTCACGTAAAAGTAGGCGTTCGGCGACCGTGGCCTCTCCCCCTGCCGCGGCGAGCAGTTCACAAAATAGGGAAAACAACCGGCGGTCCGGCTCGGCGGGTTTCACGGCGGCGTTCAAAAAACCAGCGAGCCCGAGCGCGAGAATGCGTGCCGACGGATCAACGGCAAATGTCGAATGCGTTTCGATACGGTCAACGCCCACGATGTGATCAAACTGACGGCCGGACACGGCTTCAACAGCAAGCAGGTGCAACGGTTCGAGCGATCCGGCCAGCTTGCTCGTGACTTTTCTGCTGCCGCGCGCAAGCAGCTCCAACTTGCCGCGATCAGGAGTGAGGACGCTGTACAGCCGATCCGCTTCGCGCAGCGGACGATAGCCAAGCACGATCCCCGGCGTGGCATAGGCGAGCGCCATACTAGCGCTGCCGAGCGAGCCAGGCATCGAGAATAGCAGCGGCGGCAAGAGCGTCGCGACCGGAGTGTGATCCTTCGGCGCGCTGTCGGTCCGCAAGAAGCGATGACATGCGTTCGTCCTCAAGCACGATGCGGGCGTCGGTCAGGTCGCGCAGGTCCGCGGCGAATGCGTCAATCTGGTGCGCCATGTGCGCGGCTTCCCCTTTGAGCGTCTTCGGATAACCAACCACGATGACGCCGGCACCTTCCTGCTTCGCGATGTCGGCAATCTCCTGTGCAAGATTCCCCTGCATGATGACCGTCTTCCAGGGACTCGCAATGTGCGTCTCGGTGTCACCGAGCGCGAGTCCGATGCGCCGCGTTCCCCAATCCATACCAAGTGCTCTCATAGCGGCAGCGGGGTGATGATGTCGTTGCCTGTCTCCGTAACCACGACCGTTACTTCGAAATGAGCGGCGGGAGAACCATCGACGGTAACGATCGTCCAATCGTCCGGCGACGTATCCACGGCGTAGTCGCCCAAGGTGATCATCGGCTCGATGCACAGCACCATGCCCGGGACAATGCGCACCGGTTTCAGGAACGGATCGAAATAATTCGGAATGCGCGGATCTTCGTGGACGCCGCGGCCGACGCCGTGACCGACCAAATCGCGCACCACGCCATAGCCGTATTTCTCGACATGCGTCTGAACGGCTTTTCCAATGTCGGAAATCATGTTCCCGGGCTTGACCTGTTCCAGTCCGCGCAACAGCGACTCGTGTGTCACTTGCATGAGCGTACGCAGGTCCTTCCCCACATCACCGACCGCGACCGTCACGGCCATGTCCGTGCAAAATCCCCTGTAGCGCGCGCCGATGTCGAGCCCGATAATGTCACCATCCACAAGTACACGCGCAGGCACGGCAGGCGCGTGCACCACCTCATGATTTATGGAGGTGCAGAGCGTCGTTGGAAACGGCAGATCTTTGGTGTGCGTCTTGTAGCCCAAAAAAGACGGCTCGCCGCCGCCTTCGCGGATGACGCGGGTGGCAATCTGATCGAGCTCCGACGTGGTCACGCCCGGACGCACCGCGGCGACCGCAGCAGCCAGTGCGCGAGACAAAAGCGCGCCGCCTTCACGCAGCACGCTGATCTCCTCCGCTGTTTTGATCATGTCGTTCATGCGAGAAACATCCTCACGCGCATTCGACTGACTCCCTTAGACTCCTTCGTAATCGTGCATTTGGACCTGGACTTGAATTTGTTTAACGACCTCGATGACGACCGACACGACGATCAGGAGCGACGTGCCGCCGACCAAGAGCGCCGGGTTGCCGGTGGCCTGCTGCAGGATGAGCGGCAGCACGGCGATGACGCCGAGGAACAAGGCGCCGGCCAGCGTGATGCGGGTCACAATCGCGTTCAGATACTGAACCGTGGATTGCCCCGGGCGGATGCCCGGGATGAAGCCGCCCTGCTTCTGGATGTTCTCGGCGATCTGCTCCGGCTTGAAGACGATCGCCGTGTAGAAGTAGGTGAAGCCGACGACGAGCGTGAAGTAGAGCACGGCGTAGACGGTCTGGTTCTGGAAGGTGACGATCACCCAGGTCGCGGCGTCTTTCAGCCACTGCGCTTTGGCGGTGACGAAGAACTGGGCGACCACGGGGGGCATGAGCACGACCGAGATGGCGAAGATGATCGGGATCACGCCGGACATGTTCACGCGCAGCGGCAGGTGAGTGCTGGAGCCGCCGAACAGCCGCGAGCCGCGGACCTGCTTGGCGTAGGACACCGGAACGTTGCGCTGGCCTTCCGTGATGTAGACGACGCCGACGACGGTGGCGACGGCCGTGGCCGCGAGTGCGGCAAACAGGAGCGCCTGCGAAGAGTCGTAGGTCAGGAGGATCTGCTGGAGCTGCTGCGGCAGGCCGGCCACGATGTTGGCGAAGATCAAGAGCGAAATGCCGTTGCCCATCTTGCGCTCGGTGATCAGTTCGCCGAGCCACATCAGGAAGACAGAACCTGCGGTCATGGTGATGACCGTAGTGATCCAACTGAAGAGCGACATCTCGCTAAGAATACCCTGACCAGATTGACGCAGAAGAGTCAGAATGCCGACCGCGTTCAGCATGGCGAGCGGCACGGTCGCGTAGCGCGTCCACTGGTTGATACGCGCGCGACCTGCCTCCCCGTCTTTCTGGATTTCCTCAAGCTGCGGCAGCACGATCGTCAGCAGCTGAAAGATGATGGACGCCGTGATGTAGGGACCCACCCCGAGCGAGACCACCGAGAAATTCTCGATGGCGCCGCCCGAGAAAAGCGACAGCAGGCCGAGTACCTGGTTCGATTGGAAGAACAACCGCAACTGCTGCGCGTCAACGCCCGGAATGGAAATGTGCGCGAGCACGCGGTACAGCAACAGCGCACCCGCAATCATCAGGAGGCCATTGCGGACCTCGGGGATCGTCCAGATTTTACGGAGCTCGCGCCACATATCAGCGCTTCACCTTGGCGGCGGGCTC
>JBBUJK010000030.1:0-29088 GCA_038054875.1 Patescibacteria group bacterium | reverse complement strand
AACGGTCATCATGTCCTCTTCTTTCCAGAGGAGGTTCATGACTGCGGCTTCGAGTTCGCCGAACAGTTTCATACGCGTCCATCGTACTACACCCCGTAGCAGGCGGAAAGTCAGGGCTGTGGACCGCTTGCTAAATTGCGCTTTTTATAGGCAAAAACGGCCCGAAGAATCAATACATCACCGATCAAAAACAAGATGCCGCTGGCATACTGTGCCGGTGTGAAACCGTAGATGCGCGGGTCACTGTTTGGCAGATCCGTAGCGCGCAGGAAGTCAGTGATGAATCGAAGTACCGCGTAAAGCTGAATCGCCACTGCCGTGGTCACGCCAGGAAACTTCTTGCCAATGACACGATGCAGCGGAAACACAACCGCGAAGACGAACAGGCCGATCAACCCATCGATCATGCCGAGGTCAAAGCGGCTGCCGCCTGGGAACTGCACGCCGAAGGGCGAATTGGTGAGCGTGCCGGGATGGTCGTGGATCAGAAAGCAGCCGATGCGGCCAATGCACCAACCAAGCGGCAGTGCGGCGAGCGTCGCGTCCGTGACGCGCAGGAGCGGCGCACCTTTCATCCACAACCAAACGAGCGCGGCCCCTGCACCGCCGACAAATCCGCCGTAGGACGAAAGCCCACCCTTCCAGACAGCCACAATCTCGGGAAGGTGAGTACGGTAGAAATCCCAATCGTAAAAAAAGACATGACCGAGCCGCGCGCCGACAATAGCACCGATCATCGCCACGAACGCTAAATCCCAAGCCAAGTTACTCCCCCCTTTGTCAAAGGGGGGCCGAGGGGGGTTCACCCCGTCGCGCTTCAAGATGTGAGACAGGAGCGCCGTCGCAACGACGATGCCCAGCGCGACGAACAGACCCCACACCTGGATCGGAATGGGGCCGAGCAAAATCACGTGCCATTCGAAGTACGGAATCATATATACGGTCGCCCCTCGACTTCGCTTCGCTCCGCTCGGGGAATTAATTTTATATTTCCTGAGCGAGCCCGTAGGGCGAGTCGAAGGACTACCTTAACCTAGGCCGGTCTTTGCCGCGCCTGAAGGAACACGCCGAGCAACATCACAGCAGAGGCGGCCAATCCCATCTTGCCGAAGGTGTTTCCCCATGGCAAGGAGTCGGGCGAAGCAAGGAGCAGCACCGAGGCGACGAGTACGCCCGTAGCAACCACCGCAAGCACGCGCAAATCGTTCTCCCGGTCGAATTCCTCGAGCATGGATTTGAGCTCATCAAGGTCGAGTCGCACGGAGAAATTCCCCTCTTCCATCCGCTTCAAAAGCGCTGACGTGCGTTCCGGCAAAAGCGGCAGGCGCCGGACGAATTCCATTGTTTCCTCGCGGGCTTCCGGCAACCAACTGCGCGGATCAAGACGGGACATGGTCATCTGATCGAACAGCGGCGTCATGGCCGTGTCGAAATTCAACTTCGGATCGAGTGTATGGAGTACGTTCTCGACCGTCAGCAACGCTTTCGCGAAGAGCACGAGGTCGGTCGGAAACCGAACGCCATGCTGGCTGCCCGAGACGATAATCTTGTAAAAAGCGAGTGGGAGCCCTTTGCGCCCAACGGGACGGTATGCAACGGCATCGACATGCTTCCGCACCTCAGCGCTGAATCCTGCAACGTCGACGTCCGATGTCAGCGACGATAGATCAAGAATGTGTTTGACATAGGCATCCATGTCACGACGGAGGTACGCCTGAAATGCGGAGACGAGCTCATAACGCAGTGCCGATGGCAGATAGCCCATGATGCCAAAATCATAGAGCACGATGCCGCCGCCTGGTGCAACAAGCAGATTCCCCGGATGCGGATCGCCGTGGAAAAAACCGGTCACAAAAAACTGGCGCAGGAACGCTTCCAGTATGAACGCGGCGGTGTCCTTTCGGCTGACCCGTTTGCCGCGCAACTTCTTCGTTTCACTGAGCCGGATGCCGGAAACCTCGTCGAGTGCAAGAAGCCCCGGCCGCGTGTACTCCCAGTGAACCGCCGGAATATGCATGCGCGGCTCCTCATCGAAATCGGCGCGGAAGCGTTCGATATGACCTGCTTCAACGGTGAAATCAAGTTCTTGCAACGTCCATGCGGAAAACGTGCGCACGATCTCCGTCGGCTGATAGTTGCGCGCAGCCGGCACATACCGCTCCAGGAGACGCGCGAGAAGCGCCAGCAAGTGCAGGTCGCGCATCATGTCGACGCGGATCCCGGGCCGCTGGACCTTGAGGACGATGTGCGTACCATCGAGGGTCACGGCGCGGTGGACCTGCGCCACAGACGCCGAAGCGATCGGACGGGGCGTAACCGAACGGAAGAACTTCTTCCAGTCTCCGCCAAGGTTCTCTTGAAGAACAGCCAGTACCTCAGCATACGGCACCACTGCGGCGCGTTCCTGCAGCTTTGCAAATTCTGCGGCTGCGTCCTCTCCCACCACGTCCGGACGCACAGCCAACATCTGCCCGAGTTTTACAAAGGTCGGTCCGAGTTCCTCGCACGCGCGGCGGAAACGCACTTCAACAGGAGCAACCGGTCCGACCGACGCTGAGCGCAAACCGTGACGCAAGCGATGTGGCAACGGCACCAACGCACGCAACCGCGCGGCGCCGATGTACTGCTCAAATCCTGCCGAAAACAAGACGCGCACAATCTCACGCAACCGCTGCGCGTCGTCGATAGTGCGGCTGAGATTGTATGCCTCCTTTTTCACGGATCCTCCTAAAACCGTTATTTTCTTTTTGGTGCCTGCCAGACGGCGCGAGCGGGAAGGTCATCTTTGCTGTAGCTGATCTCCAACTTTCCGCCCTTACGGCTTTCGTCCAGCTTCTTCCCGAGCCGCACGGCCAGATGATTCTGTGTCGTCAACACGCGGATGTTGGGACCGCGCACATCCACGGACAGCACGCGCGCTTCCGGATTGCGGGCGCGTTCGCGCGCCGCGTACCCGGCGATGGTCTGCAACACGAGCGGTCGATCTGCGGCGGAAAGTCCTTTGACGATCAATTCTCCTTCTGCCGCGGCCACGCCGTGCGCGCGCTCGCTGGCGCAGGCCGGACAGGTCGCGCCGCGGGCAATACGCACGAACTTTTTTTCGAGCGCGACAGGCACGAACAACCAATGATCCGTCAGAAAGAAGGCGCCGCAGGTTGAACAGCGTACCGGGCTGCGCTTCTTCGCTTCCTTTTCCCACCACTGCGGCGTGTGCCGTTCGATCAGTGATTTGCGGACCTTCTGGGAAGGCGTTGCTCCCGTGCGTCCGGTGGAGCGGGATGTGCCGGAGGTGAGTCGTTTTTTTGAGTTGGGTCCGGTGCGCATAGATCAGCCAAACACATGTGGTTCAGTCGTTCCCATGGGATGATTATCTTGATAGAGGCCGGCAGCGGCCAGCAATGTGCCTTCCGAGAGCGCCGGACCAATGAGTTGGAGACCGACCGGCAGCCCGTGCGCCAATCCGCACGGCACAGAAACAGCCGGGAGCCCCGCGATGTTCACGGACACGGTGTAGACATCGGAAAGATACATCGTGAGCGGATCGCTGAACTTCTCGCCGAGCGGCCAGGCAACCGTCGGTGATGTCGGCGTGAGCAGCAGATCGACTTGGCCGAAGGCGCTGTCAAAGTCGGAGCGGACCAGCGTGCGCACCTGCTGCGCGCGACGGTAGTACGCGTCGTAATAGCCGGCTGACAGCGCGTAGGTACCAACCAGAATGCGACGCCGCACTTCCGGACCGAACAGAGCGCCGCGCGTGGCAGCATAGGTCGCATGCAGATCAGCAGCGCGAACGCGCTCGCCGTAACGGATGCCATCGTAGCGCGCCATGTTCGAGGACACCTCCGCGGGAACAATCACGTAATAGGCGGCCAGCGCGTGAGAGGACGCCGGGAGCGATACTTCGCGAACTGTTGCGCCCATCTTCTCGAACGCCGCGATCGCCTCGCGCACCCGCGCTTCGACGTCGGCGTCCATTCCTTCGGCAAAAAATTCCTGCGGCACGCCTACGGTCAGTCCTTCAAGCGAAGAACGCGAGCTCCATGTAAAAGCATCCCCAGCAAGCGTGGTTGCGTCTTTCGGGTCGGCGCCGGAGATGATCGATAACAGCAGAGCGGCGTCTTCCGCAGTGCGCGTCAGCGTGCCGATCTGATCGAGCGAGCTGGCCATGGCCATGAGTCCGTGACGGGAGACGCGGCCGTAGGTCGGCTTCAGCCCGACGATGCCGGTGAGCGCTGCCGGCTGCCGGATGGAGCCGCCGGTGTCGGAGCCGAGCGCAGCCGGCACCATGCCTGCAGCGACCGCCGCAGCCGAACCACCGGACGATCCGCCGGGCACGCGTTCCGTATCCCAAGGATTGCGCGTCACGCCGAAAGCCGAATTTTCCGTGGACGATCCCATGGCGAACTCGTCCATGTTGGTACGTCCGACAATGATGGCGCCGGCAGCGCGTAGCCGCTCCACAGCCGTGGCCGTATACACGCTCCGATACTTTTGAAGCATGCGCGATCCGCCGGATGCGGTATGGCCTTCGTCCACCATGTTGTCCTTGATGGCGATGGGGATGCCGGCAAGCGGACCAAGACCGCCGCCCGTGGCGCGCGCGGCATCACAAATCTCCGCGGCATGTGTAGCCTCCTGATCGTATACCTCAACAAAGGCATGCACCGTCAGCTCATGCCGTGCAATGCAAGCCAACGTCTCCTTCATGGTTTCCGCGGCCGAGAGACTCTTGGAGCGCAATGCTTCCTGCAATTCAGCAACAGTCATGGGTGCCATATGAATCTACACCCTACCCGCTACACCCTTTTCCTTGTGCTGCAGCGCGGCCTGTGCTTTGACGTAGTCCCCGCTCTTCTCCGGCGCGGCCTGAAGGAGCGCCGCGCGCGTTTCCGCATCAGAGACTTCGGGTTTGTCTTCGCGCAACCGCTGACCAAGTTCAACGCCGCGGAAGGTCGGATCCACGCCGGTCACGTCGATCTGCTGCAGCGACGCAACATAGCCAATGATGGCGCCAATCTGCTCCTGCAGCATCTCGCGCTCCGCTACCGGCACATCCAGACGCGCCAGTTTCGCCAGGTGATCCAGTTCTTCCGAAGACAGCTTCATACGGTGAAATTATAGCATGTTTCGGAATTCCTTTTCACCGATCACGGGCACACCAAGTTTGCGCGCTTTCCCCAGCTTCGAACCGGGCTTTTCTCCGATCACGACAAAGCTTGTTTTTTTGGTCACGCTCTCCGACGCGTCGCCGCCGAGGTAGCGAACTTTTTCTTTCGCCTCCTCGCGGCTCATGCCTTCCATCTCGCCGGTAAAGACGAAACTCTTTCCTGCCAGCGGCTGCGCTTTGGCGCGCTTCGCTTCTTCGATGACGATGCCGACGTCGAGCAGTCGATCAACCATGGCCGCGTTGTGCGTCTCCGTGAACCACTCGTGAATGCTCTTTGCCACGATCTCGCCGATGTTTGACACGGCGCTCAGTTCTTCGAAACGCGCACCGCGAATGGCATCAAGCGTCTGAAAACGCGCTGCCAGATCATTGGCCGTTTCTTCGCCGACGTGCGGGATGCCGAGCGAGCCGATGAAACGCGGTAAGGTGATGTGCTTTGCCGCGGCAATGGCGACGACCAGATTTTCCGCTGACTTGTCCGCGAACCGTTCAAGACCGACGAGCTCGTCCTTGGTCAATGTAAAAATATCGCCGGCTTCAGAGACCAGTCCTTCTTGTTGCAGCTGCTCCAGAATTTTTGGACCCAATCCGTCGATCTCGAAGCCGCTGACGAAATGGATGAGCCGTTCGGTCTTCTTGCCAGGACACTTCGCGTTGACGCAGCGAATGGCGACTTCACCGGTGCGACGTTCAAGCGGCTCGCCGCAGGCCGGGCAGGTTTTTGGAATCTTCACCGGCTTTTCTTCTCCAGTACGCAGCTTTGGCAACACCTGCACAATCTTCGGGATGATGTCCCCGGCTTTTTCCAGAATCACGGTGTCGCCGATCTTCAAGCCGAGCCGTTCAATCTCGTCGGCGTTGTGAAGCGTGGCATGACGCACCGTGGTGCCGGCGACGAACACCGGGTCCATCACCGCAAGCGGCGTCACCACGCCGGTGCGACCTACCTGCCAGTGCACCTCGCGCACCACGGTCGTGGCCTGCTCCGGCGGGAACTTATATGCGACCAACCCGCGCGGCGTTTTGCCGACAACGCCGAGCTCGCGGAAGGCGGCGTTGTCGTTGACGCGCACCACGATGCCGTCCAGCCAGTACCCGAGCTTCTCGCGCTTCTTCTGCACGCGTTCGTGGACCGCTTGGATGCCAGCAATGTCCTTGGCGAGTGCGCCTTCCGGATTCACGGGCACGCCGAGCAAACGCAACAGATCGAGTTCTGCGGCGTGCGTGGCGCAACCGACGTCCGAAACAATGTCCCAGCCAAAAAACGACAGTTTGCGCGAGGAAGTAATACGGGAGTCGAGCTGGCGGACGCTGCCGGCGGAAACGTTGCGTGGGTTGGCAAACGGCTCGTCCCCCTCTTTCTTAGCGCGAGCATTGAGTGTTTCAAAGTCCTTCTTCGTCATGTAGACCTCGCCGCGTAATTCAAATCGTCCGTCCATGCCAGCACAAAACGCACGCATCTTTTTCGCGTCAGTGCCGGAATGCTCTTTTAGGAATTTCATCACCTCACCGTCGCTCGGCTTTCGAAGACGCAGCGGCACAGCTTCGATCGTTCGAATGTTCGCCGTGACATCCTCCCCGATCTTTCCGTCTCCGCGCGTGGCAGCGGAAAACAGCAGCCCGTCGCGGTAGACGATACTCATTGCCAACCCGTCAATCTTCACCATGCAATAACAATCGAAACGCGCGCCGAGCAACTTTGCGATGCGCGTATACCACTCCCCGAGTTCGTCCGGCGTGAAAACGTCTTCCATCGAGAGCATCGGGCTCTCATGAGAAATCTTCTTGAATCCAGGCAGCGCCTGGCCGCCGACGCGCTGGGTCGGCGAATCCGGCGTGATCAGATCCGGAAACTGCTGCTCAAGCGTGTAGAGCTCGTGTTTGAGCGAGTCGTGCGCGGCGTCGGAAATCTCTGACGTGTCAAGCACGTGGTATTCGTAGCGATACTGATCAATCAGCTCGCGCAGTTTAGCGATGCGTTTTTTTACGTCGTCTTTAGTCATGCTTATGGACACACCGGCGGCGCGCCGCCTTTGACGATCTCGCATTCCGAGAACAGCACGAAGTCGAACAGGCCGGACAGACTGGTTACGGTCGGGGCCACAATTTGGCTGGCTTGGCGCGTGCCAGCGTACTCCCCGGTCGAGACGATCGCCACGCGATCCGGAAAGGCGACCGGCTGATTTGATGCGTCGAGGGCGTCGATGCGCACGTTCACGGCGTCGCAGCGTTCGGTCTTGAGACGGACGCGTGCGGCGTTCGACCCCGGATTCGACAGCGTGTAGGTCACCGGCCCGTCGTTGGCGTACCGGAACTTGGTGATGCTCGGCGTCCAGCCAACTGCCGGATCAAACGCCACCGAGGTAATTTCCATCACCGATGCTGCGCCGCACGCGGCGTCCCAGTCGATGACGAGCTGCGTCACACCGCCCGATGGAGATGAGGCGGTCGGATCGTAAAGCACAAGTTCGTAGATGCCATCCTTGGGGATATTCGTAAAAATGGGTGCCGGCTCCTGGATAATTTCGCGATGATACGACGCGCCGTTCTCGAGACTAGCTTCCGCGTTCAGCTCACGCGGACTCACGCCAAGTTTGCGGATTTCATACAGCGCACGCTCATTGCCGGATTCCGCGGCGTAGTACGCAATCTGCGACGCGTCTGCGGAACGCGAAGCGCGAATTTCGCGCAGCACGAGCGTGCTCGCAGCCATGCCTCCAAGCAGGATCGAACTCATGGCAAACAGTGCCAGGAGCAACACATTCCCGCGAGGATACTTCTGTTTAATGTTGGCCCTCGACAGGCTCGGGCAATAAAAATTTTTTGATTCCCCGAGCGAGCGCAGCGAGTCGAGGGGCTTCCTAACGAACATATGCACGGGAAGCAACAGTGGTTTGAACGCGGATGCTCGCGGCTGATGCGCCGCTTCCGGAGCGCAACACGAGCACGACCGTCACGGTCGGCTGCGCCGTATTCGGGTACGTACCGTCCGGCAGGCGCTCAAACGGATTGAATGTGGGATTGACGATGACGGTGAATTGTTCGACGACCACGCCTTTCGGAGTGAGCGACGCGGTTTCTCCATTTTCTTCCACGATCAGGCATGGGATGGATCCCGGTTCGCAGCCGCTTTCGCCGCGACGGAAGGAAAAGGTGTTGCCGTCAGATCCCCGCAAGAAGAGGCGCGTGTCCGTGAGACCGATCGGCCCGCCTTCTGCCGGATCGGCGTAACGGGCGTAATCAATGCTCCCCTGTCTGACCCCGCGGGCAATCTGCTCAACGGCGACGCGCGCCGTCGACGCAATATCCTCGCGCCCTAATATCTTGCGCTCGGCGCGGTTCGCGATCAGAAACATGTCCGTCACGGCAACCATGGCCGTGGAAAATATCGCCACGACCACCAGCACTTCAATCAACGTGAACCCTTCGACGCGGCTCAGGGCAGGCCCTCGATTATCTCCAATCATACAATTCGGATTGCATTTCGAGCCGGTGTCCGCGTGCGGAAACCGTCCAGGTGATCAGGACACGCACGTCGATACCGACTTCGATCTTCCCGCCCGGACAGGCCGTGCCATCGACGGAAGCGATTGTCGTGGCGTCGCCTTCGACCATGCAGATCGGTCGCATTGTTATCAGACGACGGTACGGAGACTCCATGGCGCCGGCCGGCGACGCACCATCATATTGGCGGAATGATCCGTCCGGATCCTGATACACCACGGCATCAGGGTCGGTGATCCCGGCAGCCGTAAAGTCAATGCGCCAATCTTTTTCCGGCATGAAATATGGGACCCCCGTGCGGTCGTTGCCCGGACCAACGAGCGAGGAATTCCACGGAATCCCTTCAAGCCAGGTGCCGTCACGCATGGCGCGAACCGCTTCCACTGCTTCGCGCGCCAAACCCGTGGCCACCACGCGCGTCTGACTTTCGTTCGAGGCGTTGAGCGAACTGGAAACCAGCGACAGCGTGCTGGCAATGCCGGACGTGATGATTCCGAGCGCAATGATCATCTCCAGCATGCCCTGACCGCCATTGTCATCCTGAGCGGAGCGAAGGATCCTTCTTGTACGTGCTCGGGCGACACCCCAAAAGCGACCGGTAGGATTCTTCGGTCGCTTCGCTTCCTCAGAATGACAATATCTTGTCATAGAGGTTGATCCTCAATTCTCCGGCTGATGCGGTTGTAGCGCACCTCGCGACGGGTGTTGTTCAAAAGCTGCTCAAGCGTCACCGAAAATTCCTGCGCGGCCTGCGCACCATTGATCCAGACATCCGGCCGCGGCGGAACAAATACGATGTCTCCCCCGCCGACCATGACGCGCACGCCGCCGGAGGCGGAAAACTTTTCAGTGATCAGCTCTTCGCCCGCATTCAAAAGTCGGCTGGCGTCGAGATCCGCAAAAAGGACTGCGGCCTGGTCTCCCGGACCGAGGTGAACACCGTAACCACCGCGCGGTACGACGTCTGCGGGCGCACCGCCGGCCGGACACGTTCGTGCGGCAGTGCAAATCGGCCCGGTCGGCTCGCCGCTCAAACAGAGGCAGACGATGACGCCGGACGCGGCGCGGGATTCTGCGTCGCGCACGAGTGAGCCGTAGATCTGCGCACCGAGGCGCAACTCGTCGCTACGCTCGCCCACGCGGAAATTCACCATGACGAGCGCGGACATGACCGCGAAGATGCTCATGGAAACCAGCAGCTCAATGAGGGTGAAACCTCGCCCCTTCATAGCAATCCTTGGAAGTACCACATGAGCAGCGGCTCACCCCAAAACAACACGATGATCGTGGCCGCGCTCAGAAACGTGCCGAACGGAATCTGGCTGCCGATGCTTTTGCGCTTTGATGCCAGTAAGACTGCACCGAATGCTCCGCCCGAGAGATAAGCCAAAAAGAGCGCCACCAACACGAGCGGCCAGCCCAAAAGCACGCCCATAAGCACGCCCAGCCGGATGTCGCCGCCGCCGATCCACTTGCCGCCGGAGACGACATACTGCGCCAGAAAAAAGCCGCCGCCCACTATCGCACCCAGAAGCATGGCAAGCGGCGTCATGCCGAGCGCCAGGTTCCACACCAGAAATATGACAATCGCCGGAAGCGTCACCTGATCCAGGATGTAGCCGAACCACAGGTCGTAGGTGAAAATCTGCACGAGCAGCACGATGGCCAACCAATCGCGCAAAAGAAGCACGCCGTTCGGCGTAAGGAACACTTCCATGCCGCCGAGCGCGGCCGGTCCAAGCCGCACGCAGACGGCAACGACAAAAAGTCCGGCAGTGGCAAGCTCCAGCATCGGATAACTCGATCCGATGATGCCGCGGCAATAGCGGCACTTCCCATTCAGGAGCACGTACGACAACACCGGGATGAGATCCCACACAGCGAGCGCGTGGCGGCACTTCAGGCAGTGGGAACGTCCTTTTGACCACCGCTCCCCTTTTGCCTGCCGCGAAATCAAGGCGGTAAGGGCGCTGCCGGAGACAAGTCCAAGCAACACCGCGAGCACAATCATCATACGCACAGTATACCAAAAGCGCCCCGGTTCTGCCGGAGCGCTTGGTGTTCAGTCGCAACTGAGGCCGTCAGGTCTGGAAACGCAGCTGATGACACCGTCGCCATTCGCGTCTCCGTAGGTGGCTACTGGCCGTTCCAGACGGAAGGAGATGTTGTACGCGCTACATGGCGCTGCGCAGAAGTAGTTGTAAACGCGGCTGGTTGCAGCGTCGTTCTGCGGGTCGCGCGGGACAAGTCCCATAAAGACCTGCTCCCCTGCCGTGGGCGTGGCGTGGAAACCGGTGGCGTCCAAGACGCGGGCGTCCGGGTTGCCGAGAACCACGTCCTGCGCGGGATAGCTGTTGGCACCGACGTAATACAGCTCCAAGGCACTGCTCATCTGCTTGAGGTCGCCGAGCCGCTTGGCGTCACGCGACTTGATTCGGGCGTCGTTCAACGCAACGACGCCGATCGTCGTCAGCAGGCCGATAATGGCGATGACGACGAGCAGTTCAATGAGTGTGAACCCTTCGACGCGGCTCAGGGCAAGCCCTTTCTTGTGTCGCATAGAGAAACGCGAAAGCCACTCCGTTGTGGCGGAGTGGCTGTGCGATTACAGGCAGGAGATGCCGTCCTGCGTGGCGGTACAGGTGATGGTCCCGTCGCCGCTCGTGTCCGTGAACTGACCGGTCGGTCCTTCGAGAGTGAAGCCGATGGTGTAGCTCGTCACGGAATCACGCGTGTAGGTGTACGTGATCGTCGGCGACTGCGGATCCTTCGGGATGAGGCCCATATAGACCGGTTCGGTCGCCGCAGCGCCGAAGCCGTCGCCATCAAGCCGCGTCAGCGCCACGCCGAGTTCTGCACCGGCCGCAGCGTCCGGATACTGTTGGTTGTCCGAGTAGTACAGCTCCATCGCAGTCTGGACCTGCTTGATGTCTGAAACGCGCTTCGCATCGCGTGCCTTCTCACGAGCGCTGTTCAAGGCAACAACCGCGAGCGTCGAGAGCAAGCCGATGATGGAGATGACCACCAGAAGCTCGATCAGTGTGAATCCCTTTTGTGTCCGTTTCATAAGATCTTCTCAAAAAACGACTTGTGGATAAATGATCGACTTTAGTATAGCACTTTTCTTCTCTCCCCCGAACAGTCTACTAAAAACTGTTTGCTATGTTATACATCGGCAGAATCACTGCGGCGACCATGGTGCCGACGGCAACGCCCATGAGGACCATGATCAGCGGTTCGATGAGCGTCACCAGGTTGCCGACCATGTTGTCGATCTCGCGATTGTAGAAGGCAGCCAGGCGACGCAGCACTTCCTTCAGCTTCCCCGTATCCTCGCCCACGGCGAGCATCTGGACGAGCATGACCGGCACGGCCTTGTTCCCGCTCATCACGGTCACGATGGAGTTGCCGTCCTCGACCTCCTTTTGCGTGCGCAGCAGAATATCGCGGTAAGTGGCGTTCCCGACCACGTTCGATGCAATCCCGAGCGCCGTCACTTCATCCACGCCGCCGGCCAGGAGCGTCTCCATGCTGCGGGCGAAACGTACCAGCGCAATGCGCTTGAACAGCCCGCCGAACACCGGTAAACGAATCTTGATGGCGTCCAGGACGACGCGGCCAAGCGGTTGGCGGAGGGCGAACTGGATGCCGATGATCAACCCGACCACGGCGATGATCACCAGCCACCACCAGTGCTGGAAAAACGAGGAAACGCCGATCAGAATGCGCGTGGATATCGGCAGTTGGGCACCGGTTTCCGCCAGCACGTCGGTCAACTTGGGCAGCACCCAGGTTACCATCACGAACCCGACAATGCTGAGTCCCGTGATGATGAACGCCGGATACATCATGGCGCCGCGGATCTTGGCGGTCAGGTCGTAATCTTTTTCTTCCTGGTCGGCCAGGTATTCGAGCACTTCAGACAACCGGCCGCTCGTTTCTCCGGAGCGGATCATATTGACCATGAACTCGGAGAATGCATGGTGTTGCGCCATGGCGTCGGACAGCTTGGCGCCGGCCTCGACCTCGTCCGCCACGCTTTCAAGGACCTTTTGCAGTTGACTGTTGGTGGTCTGCTTGATGAGCGCGCGCAGCGACTTGACGAGCGGCACGCTGGCCGAGACGAGCACGGACAGTTGCCGCGCGAAGATGACGATGTCGCGCCGGCTGACGCGCTTCAACTTCTGCAGAAGCGATTCGACGGTGGCGACGCGCACGTGGTCGGTGATCTGGACGTCCAAAAGCCCCCGATCCGTGAGGGTTGAGGTGGCGAAGTCCGGCGTGTCCGCGTTGACAACGCCGCGGACCTCATCGCCGCTGCGGTTCCTTGCCACGTAGTCGTACAGCGGCATGGCTGCTCAGGACATGTGCGACAAAATCTTGCGCACTTTGTCGACGGTGTCGGAAGGAACAAAATGGGCCTTGATAAGGTAGTCCACGGCACCACCCTTGAGGCCGCGCTGGACGTCTTCCTTTTGGCCAAGATTCGTGAGAATCACAACCGGAATATGCTTGGTCTTGGGATCCTTTTTGAGCTCATCAAGCACTTCGAAGCCGTCCATCTTGGGCATGAGCACATCCAGGAGGATGATATCCGGCAGGGATTTGCGCGCCACTTTGAGTCCGGCCAACCCGTCGCCGGCGGACAGCACGTCAAACCCTTCCAGAGAAAATTTGGTGGTGTAAATGCCGGCCAGGAATGCGTCGTCTTCAACGATCAACACCCGGGTTATTTTCTTTGCAGCCATAGGAACGGATTATTCGGTGTCTTCTTCTTCGCTGATCCGGAGCACTTCTTCAACGGTGGTGACACCGGCCAGGACCTTTAGGATACCATCTTGCTTCAGTGAAATCATCCCTTGTCGACGCGCCTCGGCGCGTATCTCGTCGGGTTTGGCGCCGGTGCTGATGATGCGCTGCATATCGCGGGTGATCGGCAGAATTTCCGCGATCGAGACGCGACCCTGATAGCCGCTGTTGCCGCAGGACGCGCACCCCTTCCCGGCGTAAAATACCAACGGTCCGTCGACGGTCACGCCTTCCGGCAACAAGCTTGGCGGTACGTTCTTCAGGTCTTTCCGCAGGCGCTCCACGATGTCCGCCGGAATGTCCTGCGGTGCCTTGCAGTCCTTGCAGATGCGGCGCGCCAGACGCTGTGCGATGCCGACGTTGATTGTTGCAGCGATCAGGAACGGCTCCACGCCCAAGTCCATCAAACGCGGAATGATGCCGAAGACGTCGTTGGTGTGGATGGTCGAAAAGATCAGGTGGCCGGTGAGCGCAGCGTGGACTGCGAGCTCCGCCGTCTCCTTGTCGCGGATTTCACCGACCATAATGATGTTCGGATCCTGACGGAGCAGTGCGCGCAAGCCGGAGGCAAAGGTGTAGCCGATCTCCGGGCGGATCTGCGACTGGTTGACGCCCTTGATGTAATACTCGACCGGGTCTTCGAGGGTGACGATGTTCTGTCCCTCGGCGTTCATCATGTTCAGCGTCGTGTAGAGCGTCGTGGATTTTCCGGAACCGGTGGGACCGGAGACGAGCACCAGACCGTGGGGCTGGGAAATTTCCTTTTTGATGAGCGCAATGCTCTCCGGACGGTAGCCAAGCTGTTCAAGCGTCGGCACGCCCACGGAGGTGTCCAAGATACGCATCACGACCTTCTCGTTATCGACGACCGGGATGGTGGAAATGCGGAAATCAATGACTTTGCCGCCCAAATTCTGCGTAATGCGGCCGTCCTGCGGAATGCGCGTTTCATCGAGCCGTAAGTTGGCAAGCACTTTAATGCGGGAAATGAGTGCGCCATGAATGTACGCGGGCAGACTGAGCGAGGTGCGCAGCACGCCATCGACGCGATAACGCACGCGGGTCTGCTTTCCGAACGGTTCGATGTGAATGTCGGAGGCGCCCTGTTCCACGGCGGCACGCATGATCACGGACACCATGCGGGAAACCGGTGCGCCCTTGATGACTTCCTCGATCGTGCCTTCCGCCCCCTCCGCGACTTTCGCCGGTGTCTTGGAAAACTTATCCTTGGCGATCTCGAGCGCTTTCTCCACTTCCTGTCCGAATTCCTCGTAGCGGCGCAGGGCCGCGGCCAAGCTGGATTCCGATGTCACACCAAGCCGTGCCGTCATCCCCTTTCCTTCGGCGAAAAAAGTCACGGCCTGCACGTGCGTATAGTCCTCCGGATCGGCCATGGCCACGGACAACTGGCTGCCGTCCACGGCATAGGCCACGGTGCGATGCGCTTCGGCGATCTCCCGCGGCAGCATACCGATGACTTCGCGCGGGATTTCCACTTCGCGCAGATCAACGTACGGCAACCCCAAAACCGCGGCGCGAGCCCGCGCCAACGCTTCTTCTGGAATGCCGGAATCCTTGAGAATCCGCAGTTCGTCTGCCGGCTTCTTGGCGATCGCGGCGCGGACAGCGGTGATCTGCACGCCGGTGACATCACCGGCGCGCTTCAAGGCCTCCACGAGCGGCGTGGGTTGTGCGGGTGCAGCAGACATTACAGAACCGGTTCAGGAGTGATAGGTGTGCCGGAAAAGGCGCGGAACGGGTTGGCGCGTCCGCGGACGGATGGCGGTTGCACCGCAGCGGGCGCACGCAACGCGCTGAAACGGGCGTCGCGCAGCACGGCAGTATCGAGCGTTTCCGGACGGCGCACCGGCGCAGTGTCCGGCGCGGCGCTCTCGCGCAAGAAGAACCACCACGTCCCAAAAACCGCGACTACGGCCACGGCAACGAGAAGCAGGATCATCACCGGGCGGGAAAGTTGTGCGGAAGGTGCGGCCATATCAGCGGGCCAAAAGATGGTACGTCCGCAAGTTCAGGCTGTAGGCACCGGACTGCTGGAACGCAACCGCGGTCACGTCGAACAACCGGAGACTCCCCTCGAGGTTGCGCAACAAGGCCTTGAACTTGGGATAATCGCCTCCCGCGAGCGACACAGCCACGTCCGTGGCACCGACAGATGGCAGGCCAGGTACGCTGTCTTTGCGTGGATTCGTATCCACAGCAAGCATTTGCAGCCCAGCCAGGCCGGAAAGTTCTTCAAGCGCGGTAATCACGGCCGGCACATCGGCATCTGCCGGGAGGAACCGTTCCAGACGATCCGCATCGGTGCGGGCCATGGACGCGTACTGGCGCTGCAACGTCTCCAACTCCGAAAGTTTTGCTTCGCGATCCACGAGCAGCGCCCGCTTGGCGTCCACGTCATATCGCCCCCCATCGCGGAAGGCGGACAACACCGGATGCACCAACCCGAAGTAACCGGACGCGAGAATAGCCAACGCGAGCACAATGGATACGCCCGGCCAGTTTCGGCCAACAGCATCAAGCGCCGAGGGGCGGCGCGGAACGGCTTTCAAAATTTTAGCGGGAGCTGCCATAGGTCAACGGACGGTGGACGATGATGCGACGCCCGGAGTCAGCAGGGACGGCGTCAGCGTCAACGTCATGGTGAAGCGCACCCCGCGCACTTCCCCGCTCGGGGATACGTCCGCAGTCATGCCGCCGGCGTCAGCAGCAGTGATCATACCGGGCGAGGTGCGGAAAACAACGATCTGCTCCGCCGCGGCTGCGAAAGATTCGGCAAGACCGTCCAAGGTCACCGTGCCGACGGATTCGCTGTGCAGTTGCGCAAACGTCACGGTGGGAATGGTGTTCTTTTCCAAATAGTCAAAGAAGCGCGTCCATTGAACATGGCCGTCCAGAAGCTTGCGCATCGAACCGAGCTGCCGGCCGGCGCGTCGCGCAGTTGCGAGGCTGGAATCTGCTTCGCGAATACGGGCATCGGTCTGTGTGATGACCGCTTCGACGTTGGTGATCTCTGCAGCGCGGGAAGCGGCCATGACCTGGGCCACACCGAACCCGACGCCGACAGCGACCGCCGACAGGACGGCGACAACAACAACGATGCGCAGACCGCTGCCGCTTTTCTTTACCGGCTTGCCGCCTTCTTCCGGAATCAGGGACACGCGCAGAACATGATCGCTGCCCGTGGGCACGGAAAATTGTGGTCCTGATTTGGGCTGTGGCGGCGGAGGCGGTATGACCGTCGGTTTTGCGGGTGGCATCGGTTTGGGCGACCCCTCGACGCGGCTCGGGGCAGGTGGGAGCGGCTGTGATTTCGGCGGTTGGGAAACAGCGGGCGCGCTGCTCATGGACAATGGCTTCGGCACGGACGCGAACGTGGCGATCGGCGCGGACTTCGCTGTTGGCTTGGCAATCAACGGCTTAGATTTGTTGCGAAACAATCTGCCAAAAAAGCCCGGTTGTTTGACCGGTTTTGCAACGGACGGAGGTGCGGATCTGGATACGGCGCCAGGGACGTACAGAGCGAAGCCCGGTTTGTCCTTCCCGCGCTTTTTCCGTTCCTCCTCTTCTTTTTTCTTGAACTCCTCCGGAAGGAGCGAAATTCCGTCAGCCATCGGAGCGACGGTCAAAAATCACGAACACAGTATACCACGTCCTACTCGATGTCGCGCATTGCCAATCCTACGGCAACGCTGAAGCGTGCGCCGATCTGATCCAGCACGGGCCGCAAATCAAGCGGATAGACGACGCGAGCCCAGGGGTCGCCGACGTAGGTCTTGATGCCAATGGTCGCGCCTATAGCGTCGGCCAGACGCGGAAACAGCGCTGCGCCGCCGGTCAGAATGATCTTCTCAATCTGTCGCGGCGTTTCGTTTTGGCCGGCGTAGAGGTTCGATGAATAACGAATTTCGTTGAGCAGCATAGTCAACGCGCTGTCGAACATTTTGGGCAAGCCGACGTCCGGCATGATTTCCGCCACGGCCTGCGCGTCGATCTTCATCTGCTCCGCCTGGGAAAGCGGCACGCGCATTGTTTCTGCCATGGCGCGGGACAGAGCCAGACCGCCGAGGTTGAGTGAGCGCGACAAAAACGGAATGCCGCTCTGCACGACCACAATGTTGGTGCGCATGGCGCCCATATCGATGATCATGACATTGGCGCGGTCACGGCCGATCAAAGAACGAATCAGCGCAAACGCTTCCGTCTCCAATGAGAGCAGCTGCAGTCCCGACATTTTGAACACGTCGATGTATTTTTTGACGAGCGTTTTTGCGGCGCCGGTGAGCAAGAGGCGCGAGTAATTCGCTTTTTTGGCATCACCACTCACATCCGGCATCGGCGTCGTCTCCAGGATCATCTCCTCGAGCGGCATGGGAATGAGCTTTTTTGCTTGAAGCTCAACAACGGCGGACAATGCCTTTCCTGTGGCAACCGGCACAGTCACGACGGAAGAAAAAACAGACGAAACCGGCAGGCCGGAAACGACTTTTACGGTGCTTGTTTTGGCGCGCTTACAGATTTCCTTCACCAATGCCGCTGCTTCTTCGGGCTTATCCAAGAGGCTCTCCCCCACCTTGGCCACCGGATGCTCGGCAAAACCATAGGTGAGCAGCTTGGCGCGCCCCTTCTCGTTCATCAACTCCACAACCTTGATGCTCCCGGCACCGATGTCGATGCCGAGGTAGCTTTGCTTGACGGTTTTTCCGAAGAGAGCCATGAGAATGCTTTGATGCGCGAAGATTATAGCACAATTGTCATCCTGAACGGCAGTGAAGGATCCTGCCAGAAGGATTCTTCGCTCCGCTCAGAATGACAGCTATCTTGGTGCCACATCCGTAAACTTCGGAAGGGAAGACACGACATCAGCCATGCCCGGCGGCGGATTGGCCACAGCGCGGCCGTCGTAAACGATCTGTTCAGCTGGTTCGCCGCTTGCGGAGGCATTGCGTTCGAAGTTGAACTGGCGGGCGATCATCAAACCGTTCACGATCAACGACTGATTGTTGCTCGAACCGGTGTACACCGTCCCTTCCACGAAATAGGTACCTGCGAGCCGTTCCACGGTCGTTTCATTGATGCCGACAGTTGCGGGCACGAGCAACGAACCGCCCGCTGTGCGCTTATCCACGACAATGATCCCGAGTGACGCCAGGTTGCGGAGCGTGCCTCCAGGCGGAGCAGCGGCGTAGGTCAGATCGGCGTTGATAGTGAGCTTTCCTTCGACAAGAATGAGCCCGGCACCACTGCGCGTCCCAACGGCGTTGCGGAACTCGCGCGTCGTATTGAGATCAAGATTGTTCGGGAAGTAGTAGATGCGACCGTCGAGAACATCGGGAACCTGGCTCCACTCGTTGAACTGGAGCGTGGTGACGCGGCCGTACACGCCGCCCTTGATGCCGGCGATGTCGATGCGGCCGAGCGGGCTGGAGTAGTTTGTGGCAGACGTCGGCAGCTTGAAATCCTCGGGGTTTGGTACTGGGTCGCAGCCGGTTGTGCCGACTGCGCCGTTCAGCACGACGAAGTTACGCGGCACCTCGCCCCCGGCGGATACGAGACAGAACGTCGCGTTTGTCTGGCCAACAGGCGCTGGATTTTCTGCACGAATGCCGCGGCGCGAGTAGATGTCTTCAAACAGCGCCTGGAGCCACGGCGTGTACACCGGATTGCAGACCGTGGGGTTCCTGTCACCGTCCGGCGGGCACTGGTTATCGACCGGATCCGCAGTGGGAACGCACAGCACCGCGTTGTTGACCTCGCAAGTGCCCGGGCACCACGGCGCGCAGGAGGTGTCGCCGCAGTCGTAGGTACTGTCTGCGTCATCGTTATGTCCATTCGAACAATTTGCCACCTCATTTCCAGGTCCTCCGAAGAACGCTTCTTCATTTAAACACACGCCGACCCCCAGACAGTCGGTGTCAAAGCAGTCCACACCGGAGGTCGGCAAGGCGTCGTAGTTGCCGCGACCGTCGTCGACATCATTGTCCACGTCATCGTCGCAGACGAGCTCCGTCGATGGGCAGCCGTAGGCGTCCTGGTGCCAGCAGATGTCGCCGTCGGCATCGATCAGGTTGTCGACGCAGTCGGTTTTGCCGTCGCCGTCAACATCATTCGTGTCCGTGCACTCCGCAAGGGATGATTCGGGGCCGCAGGTCACGCCCCCGGGACCAAGCACGCCCAAGCAGTCGACGTCGGCGCAGTCGATGCGGCCATCCAGATCACCGTCGAGACCGTCGGCGCACAGCGTTTCGTTGGTCACAAGCGTCGACGTCGAGAAATCGATCCAGCCGACGCCGGTGCCGTCGTCGTTGCCGTTCCAGGCGAACCCGGTGACCGTGCCGGTGCCTAAACTCATGGTCACAAAGTAGTCGCTGCAACCGACCGCGCCGGTGTTGTCGCAATTCAAAGACACCCAACCACGATTCTTGAGAGAGATAATCTTCGCCCAGCCATGCACCTCGCCTCCTGAGTCAATGTATGCCGGCACTACCGCGCCAACGCCTGGTGGCGGATCTGCTTCGCCATTGCACGTGCTGCCAAAACACATCCAGCCGACATTCTTGGACCACGCCCAACCCGTGATGCTGTAACCGCTGGCACCACCAACCTGGCTGCTCACGGTATCTGCAACGTCCACGCCGTACTCCGGCGGACAACCACCGCCCGTCACACAATTCACGGAAAACCAACCTACGCGTTCGCTCCACAGCCAACCGCGCAACCGATCGCCGTCCGAAGCGCGCGCCGTGGACGCAAAAACCGCCGTGCCAAGCAGCACGAGGGTGCACATGAACAATGCGGTCTGCCATGTCCTCCGCATGGCCTTAGTATAACACGTCAACGCTTGAAGTGCGCGTCGATGGCTTTGTTCACCTGTTCATCCGCCTCCGTGTTCTTCTCGCGACGGACGTGGTGGAAGGTCACCTTTTTGAAACCAGTCATCACGTTGTGTATTTTGAGATAGATCTGCGCCAGACCGGGATTCTTCACGCGATACACTCCGGTCATCTGCTTGACGATGAGTTCCGAGTCCATGCGCATCTCCACTTCCTCCGCACCCAGATGCTTGCAGCGTTCGAGCGCCGAGAGCACCGCCGAGTATTCGGCGATGTTGTTCGTCTGTTTGCCGAGGTAATGACCGTAGGCCTCGATGGTGCCCGTCTCGTCCTTAATGACGACGCCCAAAGCAGACGGTCCGGGATTTCCCCGCGCGCCGCCGTCGGTGTAGGTGATGAGTTTTTTATGGGACATGCGGCCGCAAATCAACAAGTTTGAGTTGCAATTCGCTCTTGCCGTTCCACTCATTGGTGCCGAGCGTGAAGGCGACGTCAATTGTATCACCGGGTGTGAGGCGCGTCGCCCACTCCCCCATTCGGAAACCAATCGTCTTGCGCGTCACGCCGTCCTCGCCGCGGATGGAGAGGCGCACATGCGCGCCCTCTTTGCCGACAGGATCCGCGGACGAAACAATGACGCGCCGTGCCAAAAAACGCGGCTCCGGATTTTTTTCGCCGAACGGTTGAAAACGCTGGAGTGTTTCGTGCAGTTCCCAACCGATGTCAGCCAGCCGCACCTCGGCATCGAGGCGCAGTGTGGGCAAGAGTTCGGCTTGCGCCAACACGGTCGTGGCGTATACGCTCATGCGTTCGCGGAAGGTCGGAAGAAAATCCGGCTTCACGGTGAAGCCGCACGCCTGCGGATGTCCGCCGTACTTCACAAAAAGATCCGGCATGGCATTCAAAGCCGTCATCATGTCGAACTCGGGAATGCCGCGGCCGCTGCCGACCCAGCCCGTGTCCTTTTTGCCGAGCGCGAACGTCGGCCGATAAAACTGCTCGGCAATGCGCCCGGCGACGAGTCCCACGAGCCCCGCCGGCCAATCCTCCCCGGCCACGACGATGGCGTGCCGCTCATCCTGCCGCTCATCGACGACCTGGCGGCGCGCTTCGAGCATCATCCGCTCGACTGCTTTCTGCCGGTCCTTATTCAAATCCTGCAACCGCTGCGCGAAGACCGTGGCTTCCTCGTCATCCTCGGACGTCAGCAGCCGGAAAGCGTCCTCGGCATGGTGCATGCGCCCGGCGGCGTTGATGCGCGGACAAATCTGGAAGGCCACGGTCTCGCTGTCGACCTCTTTGGGCTTCTTGAGTCCCAGCTTGTCGATGTGCCCGGTCAGCTCCAAAAGTTTGCGCATGCCCGGGCGGCGGTGCTTGTTCAGCACAATGAGCCCGTACTTCACCATGGCGCGCGTCTCCCCCAAGAGCGGAACGACGTCGCCGATGGAACTGATCGCCGCGAACTCGAGCAACCACTTCTCCCAACCGATCGGCATGTCCGCGGTGCGTTCCGGAAATTTCTTGCGCGCTTCGGTCAAGAGCGCACAGGCCAGCTTAAAAGCCACGCCGCCGCCGGCAAGTCCTTTGTCCGGATACGTTTCGCCCGGCACAAGCGGATGAATGGTGGCGTGCGCGTCCGGTAGTTCGGCCGGCATGGCGTGGTGGTCGGTGATAATGGTGTCGATGCCCAACTCGTTGCCGCGGGCGATCTCCACGCGGTTGGCGATGCCGCAGTCGCAGGTGATCATCACGGTCGTGCCGCGCGCGGCCAGCATTTCCACGGTCCGGGTGATGATGCCGTAACCGTCGTCCTCGCGGTGCGGCAGAAACACATCCACCACCGCGCCCAGTTTTTTCAAAAGGATATATAGGAGCGCGGAGGCATCCACGCCGTCGGCGTCGTAGTCGCCATGGATGGTAATGGTCTCGCGCTTTTTGATGGCGCGGACGAGTCGGTCCACGGCTTTCTGCATGTCCCGAAACAAAAACGGATCATGGACCGCGGCGTCGTATTGCGGATCCAAAAATGCCTCGGCCGCCTCGGGCGCGGCAATGCCGCGGCGATACAACAAATCCACCGCCACCGGATGCCATCCGCTGAATCGTTCACGCACCTCCGCGGGCGCCGGATCCGCAACCTGCCACCGCCGTTCTGCCATAGTGGCGGCATCCTAGCAGATAAAAAAGAAGACCGCCGCGTCCATCTAGAAACGGAAGAACGGCAACATCATGCCAACGATGGTCATGACGCCCACGAGCAGGACAAAAAAGACCTTTACAAAATGGAACAGTTGTTTTCGTTTCATGCGTCGCGACGTAACACCGCCAAATAAGTCTCCGGCGGAATATCCACGCTGCCGTGTCCGGCCATGCGCTTCTTGCCCTTCTTCTGTTTATCGAGAAGTTTGTTTTTGCGCGTCACGTCGCCGCCGCTCATCTTCGCGAGCACGTCCTTGCGGAAGGCGGAGATGCGCTCCGAGGCAATGACCTTGCCGCCGATCGCGGCCTGCAATTTCACTTCAAAATTCTGCCGCGGCAGCGACTCCTTCAGTTTTGCCACAACAGCGCGACCGACGCGCAACGTTTCTTCCCGCGGCAGGAGCGCGGCCAACGCCTCGACCGGCTCTTCGGCCACCAAAATGTCGAGCTTCACGATGTCGGCCTCATGCTCGCCGATCAGTTCGTAGTTCATGGAGGCGTAGCCGGACGAAGCCGACTTCAGCCGGTCGTAAAAATCGACGAGGATCGAAGACAGCGGAATCTCGTAGTGCAGAACGACGCGCCCTTTGCCCTGCTCGCCACTCGTCAGATATTCCGTGTTCTTGTAGATGCCGCGCTTCTCGGCCACCAGCGCCATGATGCCGCCAATGGCCGCCTCCGGCGCAACCACGTCGAGCTTGACCCATGGTTCCTCCACCTTGGTGAGCCGCGACGCGTCCGGAAATGCCGCAGGACTTTTGATGACCACGACCGCCCCGTCCGTTGTGGTGACACGGTAGGCCACCGACGGCGTGGTCACCACGATTTCCATGTTGTGCTCACGCTTCAACCGTTCCTGGACGATTTCCAAGTGCAGCAAGCCGAGCATGCCGCACCGGAAGCCGAAACCAAGCGCGGCTGAATGTTCCGGTTCGAAGGCGAGCGAGGCGTCGGACAGCTTGAGTTTGAGAATGGCGTCGCGCAGCCGTTCGTACTCGTTCCCCTCTTTCGGAAAGATGCCGGCGTACACCATCGGCTTCACCTCGTGATAGCCGTCCAACGGAATCGCTCCCGCGCCTTTGACGGTGATGGTGTCGCCGACGCGCACACCCTCGATGTCCTTGAGTGCTGTGACGATGTAGCCGATCATACCGGTTTCCAGCTCCGGTTCCGCAACCGGTTGCGGCGTGAAGCGTCCGACCTCGAGCGCCTGGCCATCGAGCGCGGTACCGATGAGATGGATCGCTGAATTGGTACGCACGCTGCCGTCGACGATGCGGCAATACGCCACCACGCCCTTGAACTCGTCGTACTTGGAATCGAAGATGAGCGCGCGCAGCGGCGCGGATGGATTTCCCTGCGGCGCCGGAATACGCGTGATGACCGCATCGAGAATTTTCGGCACGCCCTCCCCGGTTTTGCCGGAGGCGCGCAGCACGTCCGAGACATCGCAACCGATCAGCCCGACGATTTCGGCAATCACTTTGTCGACTTGGGCATTCGGTAAATCAATCTTGTTGACGATCGGAATGATCGTCAGGTTCTGCTCCATCGCGAGGTAGAGATTGCCGAGCGTCTGCGCCTGCACACCCTGCGTGGCATCGACGAGCAGTAGCGCACCTTCGACGGCAGCCAGCGAACGCGAGACTTCGTAGGTGAAGTCGACGTGTCCCGGCGTGTCGATCAAGTTCAACACGTGATCCTTGTACGCCATGCGCGCCGGCTGCAACTTGATGGTGATGCCGCGCTCGCGCTCCAAGTCCATCATGTCCAAAAGCTGGTCCTTCATCTTGCGCATCTCCACCGTGCCGGTGACCTCAAGCAAACGATCGGCAAGCGTGGACTTGCCGTGGTCGATGTGGGCGATGATACAAAAGTTGCGGATCCGCGCCTGGTCCATAGAACGAGGCCGATCATACGGGGAAAAAACTGAATTGGCCAGTCCTGACGGGTAAAAAAACGCGGGCTCCCGAAGGAACCCGCTACCGACTCGCGCAGCCCGTGTTCAGCCCATCGCGGCGACGATCGCGTCGGCGATGCGCTCGGCGGCGCCCGGAGCGATGAGCGGCCGGAATGGCATGTTGCGCACGGCTTCGATGTGCGCGCCCTCGCCGCGGCCGCGCAGGACGTCCCCGACGCGCGTGACGATCTCCGCCGGAATCGTGACTGCCATGGCCGCACCCGCTGCCACGGCGGGCGAGAGTCCGTCTGCGTATCCCGCCGCGAGACGCTGCTCCGCAGAGCCGAAATGCGTGCTGATGCACGCCGCTCGCGCCAAAACGGCAACGTAGCACTGCGTGCTTCCCCACGTCCCGACGACGATGTCGGATGCGAGGGTCAGCTCGTTTGCATCAGCGGCGAACACGGCGATCGGATCGATACGGAATCGCGACGACCACGAGGCGATCCGCGCGCGGATCTCTCCCAACGCCGGCTCGGGCATCTTGGGATGCACGCGCGCGGCAACGCGCAAACCGTTGTACTTCTGCAACGGCTCAATGCCCTCGATGAGGGTCGCGATCTCCTCTTCCGGCCGCTCGCCGCCGGAGAACCAGGTGAGCAGGCGCTCGCGGGCGTCAATGTTGAGCTTCTCACGCACCTGCGCGCGAATCGTATCCTGCTGCGCGAGCAGAACCCCGACGCGCTTGAACGTCGGCTTGCCGCACACCACGACCTTGGCCTTTGGCCAGCCGCGGCGCGCGATGTCCGCGGCCATCTCGTCGATGACGCACAGCACGTCCGGTCCGGCGCTGCCGCGCACCGCGGTGCGCTCGCCGGTACCGTAGAGATCCTCGACCCAGATGACGGGGATTGCATGGCTGCGACCCCAGTCCGTCCAGGCAATCTGTGCGCTGACCGCAGTCGCGCTCGTGCCGACGACGATGCCGTCCAGGATGCGGCCGTCGATGCTGCCGTTCGAGAGAAACGAATCACTCGTGGCCTGGCTGGTGGTCAAAACCGACACGGCCTTACCGCCTTCGCTGACAACCGTCCCTACCGTGAAGCCCCGCTCGCGCAGAATCTGCAGTGCGGGCAGCGTTTCCTTGCAGCCGCCGATGTCGCCGAACACGGCGACGATCTTGTTCTTCATAGTCGTTCCCTCTCCTCTCGTCCGTTGACGAGCGGCGTGAATGTAGCTGAAATCACGATCTCCGTCAACCCTAGAGCCGCTCCCCTTCTCCCACGCCGAGCGGCCGCGTGATGCGCATGACACGCTTGTGCGCCGCGGACAAAAACAATTCGGCCTCTTCTGTTTTGAAGACCAACGCTGCGAGCATGTAGACGGCGCCACCCAGCCCGGCGGCGATCAGGAACTGCGCAAACAAACCAAGATAGGTGCGGGTCTGTGCGAATGTTTCCGCCGCCTGCAGTCCGCCGTAGGCGGCCACGGCCGCCAGGAGCGACGCTGCGAGCACTTTGGCTGCGGACAGCGCCAGCCGCCGGCCGCCGAACGAACCGAAACGGAAACGGAATACCACTGCGAGCGCCACCACTTGCACGCTGGCCGCGGCGGAGAAGGCCAGCGGCAAGGCAAGCATGCGCAAATCGACGATACCTTCCAAACGCAGAATGCGCACCAACGCGTCCACTACCGGACCGTCAGCGGCGAGAAATGCCGGGAAACCCCAGGCGAATATCACGTTCACTGCCACAGCCGCGCCGGAGACGAGCACCGGAATCCATGTATTCTTCATCGCATAAAAGGCGCGGGAAAAAAGCGGTGCAAGACCTTGAAGAAACAACGTAAGCGCAAACAACGCCAATGCCGCTGCCGCAAGTCGCGTGTCATCCCAGGACAACTGCCGCGTCCCAATAGTCAAACGAACGATCTGCGCGCGCAGCACGATCGTCAGGAACCCGACGGGCAACAGAAAAAAAATGATCTGCCGACTGGCAGCGCCGAAGGCACGGACAAACCCATCACGGTCGTCGCGTGCGAGAGAGTCCGTGAGCGTCGGGAAAGCAGCGATGGCGAACGGATAGCCGAAAACCGCCACGGGAACCATGGCGATGTTCGTCGCCAGATTGAACAACGCCACCGAGCCCGATGCCAACGTCGAACCGATAGCCGTACCGACAAACACACTGACCTGGGAAATATCCACGCCCCAGATGCGCGGGACGAACAATTTCAGAAAGTCGCGAAAGGCCGCGCCGGAAAACGCAAACGATGTTCGGACGCGCCAGCCCACGTTGAGTGCTGCTGCCGCTTGGACGCACAGGTGCAACGCCGCGCCAACAACCACGAACCAGGCAACGCCACGCACGCCCTGACCCGTCAGAATGCCGGCGATAATCGCCGCGTTGTAGACCACCGGTGCGGCGGCCACGGCCAGGAACCGCTTGCGTGCGTTCAGCACCGATCCAAAAACATTCGAGAGGGAAAATAGGAACACCGAAAGCGCCAGGATCCGAGTGATCTCGACGGTCAATACGCGTGTCGCCGGAGCAAACCCCGGCAGGAATGCATCGGTCAGCGGCTGCGCAAAGAGCGCGACGCCGGCGGCAAGCGCTCCCATGGCGAGCGCGGTCGCAGTCAGAACGCCGTCGGCAAAATGCCAGGCGTCCTGATCGCGTTTCTGCCAGAGCGCCGTGAACACCGGGATGAACGCAACGGACAGCGTGCCGAGCACGAGCAGGTTGTAGATCATGTTCGGCACTTGGAACGCGGCGTAGTAGGCGTCGAGTTCCGGTCCCACGCCGAAGCGGCCCACAAGCAAGCGCTCACGCAGCACGCCAAGGATTCGGGATACCAAAGACGCGACGCCGAGGAGAAGCGCCGCGCCGGTGATGTTCGTCGTCTCGCGATTCAGCAACTTCCCGATCATGCGTGCATCGATCGCCGTCGCGCGCCTTCTGCGAGCGCCACCATGCCCGCGGCTACCGCGCCGATGAGTCCCATGAGAGCGAGCAGTTGCCAGTTGCGCAGGTCAAAAAATGCGATGCGCACGCGCGTGTCGTCTTTGGCTTGCGCCCCGTCAGCGCCTGTGACGGTCAGCGCGACATCGTACGAACCGGGTTTGCCAAAACGATGTTCCACTTGTGCACCGTCCGCGGTCGCGCCGTCGCCGAAATCCCAATGCACGGACGATCCACGACCGTTGTCGGCGTCCTTGGCGATGAATTGATACCCATCCCAGCCCAACCGCTTGCTGGAAATCGTCGCAATCGGCGGAAGTGACGGCGTTCCCGTGGCACTGCCTACGTTCACGATTTCCGACGTCGTTGTCGCTGCTTCTCCTTCAAGTCCCAGAATCACCGCTGCCGTCGCGGCACTATCTTCAACCGCGGGTGCAGGAGCGGGCGGCGGTTCCGGTGCCGGCGTACGTGCCGATGGCGGAGCGGGCGGCGGTACTTGTGTACGGTTCGGGTCGGCCGGGAAGGCGTCCTGACCGTCGTTCACGCCGTCGCCGTCGGAATCCGGATTCGTGGGTGACGTGCCAAGGCTGCCCTCGTTGACGTCGAGGACGCCGTCGTTGTCATCGTCCGTATCGCAGGCATTACCCAGACCATCGCCGTCGGTGTCGAGCTGATCGGCGTTGGCGACGGTCGGACAGTTGTCGGCAGTATCAGGATGCCCGTCACCGTCGACGTCTTTCACCACGGAAAAAAGCGCGGACACGGCCGTGTCATTGTCCGGGTTCTGGTCAGCTGGATTCGTCCCCTGCACCTGCACGCGAATGTTGAAATCGTTGTCCGGAACCGTGAAGTCGACCCAGACTTCTTCGTCCTGACCGTGAGCGCGTACGGAAATAATCTGTGACTGACCGATCAGCTGATTGCTCTGGAAAAAACTTGCGTAGCCGCTGACGTCGAGATTGCCCTCGTTCTTGATGCGGGCGTAGACGCGAATGTTGTCTCCTGCCAGGAGCGTCTGTTTAGAAAAACTGATGGAGCTGTTGTAGACCCCGAGGTCGTAATCGAACTGCGCGGCGACGGCGGGCGACGCCAGGGCAAGCATGGCGACGATTCCGACGGCGATCCTCCCGGCGCGGTGGAACATAGATGACGCGTTACACGTGGTGATGGGACGAAAAAGACTCATGAGCGGTCGGAACCGCGACGACTTCCTTCGTGTGCCCGAAACGGTAGCGGAAGATGTCGGTCTTCACGGAGCCGAGCGTCATCATGTGCATCTCGCACAACGCGTAACGGGCGGCGATCGACAGATACCCGTCCCGCCGAAAGCGGCGCATGGACACCATGATGCGGGGATCCCTGATGATGCCGGCGCGGAAACCGATGCGGACGGCGCGCTGGGCGTAGTCGTGATCTCCCGCGAGGCGGACCTGCTCGTCGAATCCCTTGATGGCGTCGTGTGCCGGGCGGCGCGCCATCATGCACGGTCCATGGGCGTGCGGCAGGATGTGCTCCATGGCCGTGATGTAGCCGTTGTAAAAATCGTGGGAGACGCGGTCGATAAACTTGTCGGACATCGGTTCCACGAGACAGGTGGCGACGTCGAGGCGTTGCGCATCGAACTGCGTCAGGACGTCGGCGAGGAAACGCTCGTCCGGCACCACCACGTCGGCGTCCAAAAACAGGAGCACGTCGCCC